>JBDSEC010000249.1:0-13448 GCA_039920205.1 Pyrinomonadaceae bacterium | reverse complement strand
TAGAATTGACCACCAAACCCTGGCGTAGCCGACATCACCCCTGCGCGAACACTTCGGCCGGATCACCAATGTCGCGGGCCGCCGGGGTTATGATCGTCTTGGTATTCACGTAGATCTTTTCGCCCTTTTGGATCGCGCGTTTCACATCATCTTCGCTTACGAAATCCACGGTTGGCGGCTTGTTGCCATTGGGGGAACCGGTGACCTGACCCGGCTTTGGCGGCGTCGGGGCGGGCACATGCATCGTTCCAGGTTCGGCAGCGGGCGCGGCCTGGGTTTCCGCCGGTTTGCGGCCGGCCAGGAACCGGTCCACGATCGCGGCGATCTCTTCGCGTTTGATCGGTGCGGAAGTCGGAGTCTGCTTCACTGCGGTCGCCACCGGCGCGGCGGCCCCTAAGGCCGGACGAACACTGGGGACCGGTCGCGTCTCAAACGCAACCCTTTTGATATCCATCAGGTGGTGCGGCGAAACATTGTCCGAAGTTACGTTTCCACCCCACGAGCCGCAACCCAGGGTCATGGACGGCGGCAAGGCGGTCGAAAATCCGATCGCGCCATGTGTCGTTGGCGTATTCACGGTCACCCGCGATGCGGGCATCTCTTTGCCAAACGCAATGGCTGCTTCACGTGAACGAGTATGAATACCGGCGGTGTGACCCATGCCGCCGTAACTTAGAACTTCGTAACAGCGAGCCGCCCCCTGCTCCAACCCATCAGCGACATAAAACGCCAATATCGGTGAGAGCTTCTCCATCGACAGCGGAAAGTCACGACCAACGCCCGCAACATCGGCGAGCAAGCATCGGGTTCCCGCCGGTACGGTAAGTCCGGCCAGCCTTGCGATCACCTCGACTGATTTACCAACGATCGCGGCATTCAAGGTCCTTTGCGGGGTGGAAACAATTTTGCCCAAATTGTCTGCCTCGGCGGCGTTCAGGAAATGACCGCCCTGAAGACGAAACTGTTCGCGGACGCTGCCCTCGATCGACCGATCTGCCACCACCGCCTGCTCGGACGCGCAGATCGTGCCATTGTCAAAACAGGTACTGGTCAAAATGTCCTGTACCGCTTTGGGAACATCGGCAGATTTTTCGATAAATACCGGGACATTGCCCGGACCAACGCCGAAAGCCGGTTTACCCGACGAATAGGCCGCGCGCACCAATCCGGTTCCACCTGTGGCCAGAATGACCGCCGTACGTTTGTGCTTCATCAACGCATCGGTGCCTTCAATGGTCGCGGTGCTCATGCAACTGATGGCATCGGGCGGTAACCCTTCTTTGATCGCCGCCTCGCGAACAACTCTGACCGATTCGTTGATACACTTCGCAGCGGATGGGTGGGGTGACAACACGATCGCATTACGGGACTTGATCGCTATCAGACATTTAAAGATCGCGGTGGAGGTCGGATTGGTCGACGGGATAATGCCGGCTACTACTCCGCGGGGACTGGCGATCTCGACGACATCTTTCGATTCGTTGACTACGCCCACGGTGCGCAAACCACGAAAGTAGTTCCAGACGTCCTGCGCGGCGAAACGGTTCTTGGTTTCTTTGTCAGCGGCAACCCCAAAACCAGTTTCCTCGACCGCCATCGCGCCCAGGCGCGCGGCTTCGCGCAAAGCGGCGTTGGACATCGCTTCGCAAATGCGGTCGATCTTGGCTTGGTCAAACCGCGCCACGACCTTAAAGGCCTCAAACGCGGCTTCGACCAGATCGCGCGCTTGTTGTACGGACACCAAGTCCTTATCAACAGACATGATCCGACTCCAACCAGGGACGGGCGAACGCTAGCTCAAATCTCGTTTAGCGAGATCTGACAACCAGCGAAGGCCCGGACGTTACTTCGATCGTTCTTTGGTGTTTTCTTTGGCGGATTGCGACGATCGCCCGCCATCGCCCTCGCCCAGTTGTCCGGCCGAACCGCCTTGCAATGCCTTTTCGTCCGGGCTATACCCGACGCGGCCATTGCGCGGCAAGACACGTTCGACTTCCGAATGCGGTCGCGGGATGACATGAACGCTGATCAACTCGCCCACCCGGCGAGCCGCCGAAGCGCCCGCATCGGTAGCGGCTTTCACCGCACCAACGTCGCCACGTACAAAGATCGTAACGTATCCGGCGCCGATGTATTCCTTGCCCACCAGCTGTACGTTTGCCGCCTTGACCATGGCATCGGCCGCTTCAACAGCACCGACAAATCCTTTGGTCTCGACCATTCCTAAAGCTTCAAGAGGCATTTAATCAACTCCTCGGTTGGTTTCCATTGTACAAATTAAAGTAGACCTATTCGTATTGCGTTTCGATGGGACAACGTAACACCCCGCGCGGTAAGAATCAAGAGTACCGAACGATTAATCAGGTATTGGTTTGACAACTTTTGCAGTGGACAGTTATAGTTCGGACAAATTTACGCGTCATAGAGTCTGGGCACTACAAGTTATCAGCGTTGTTGGATAGAATTGGGTGCCGGCGGGATATCCGGCTTAACTAATTTAGTTAAGATTCCGCGTCTTATCCAGAATTCTAACTTCGACATTGTTGATTCGCCCGACGAACTTTATGAGTGCCCCGACCGATCTCCCGACTATGATGGACGCGGGTAGGCAATGACAGAAAGTATCGGCGAACAATTGCGGCTGGCCCGCGAGGCCCGTGGCATATCTCTGCGCGAAATTTCAGAACAAACCCGCATTTCTATCCGCTACCTCGAGGCCATTGAACAAGACAATTATAAAAATCTGCCGGGTGGCATTTTCAACAAGAGTTTTGTTCGTGCTTATGCCAAACACATTGGGTTTGACGAAAAGGAAGCGCTTAGCGGTTACTCGCAGCTTTCGCGCGAAATGGGTAACGATCCGGACGACATTCCATTGGTGCCGCATAAACCCATGGAGATGTATGATAACGCCCGGTCGCCGCTGGTTACGCTACTGCTCACGTTTCTGATCTTGGGAATCTTGTCACTGGGCGCATACGGATTGTTGCATTGGTATCAACGGCGTGAGGCCGCGGCTAATCAACCACCGGCGCGACCGGCGACCCCAGCGCCGAACGCCAATTCTGCCGCCCCGGGCCCGCCGCAGAATGCGCCGGTTACCCCGGTCGACGGTTCACTTGCGGTTCAGGTGAAGGCTCCGGGCGAGGACGTGTGGTTTCGCGCGACCGTCGATGACGAGGAAGCTTCGCAGATCACGCTCAAGGCCGGCACGACCAAGGATTATGCAGCCAAACAGAAAGTGAAGATCGAAGTGGCCAAGGTTAAAGCCGGTGCGCTGGAGTTCCTGGTGAATGGCCACGCGGTCAAAGTTAGTCCCGATACGACGGGTAAGAATGCTACGATCGTTATAGATAGGAGCAGCCCGCCGCTGGCGTTATGATCGGTTTGAACTACCACCACCGAATTGCGCACTGTTCGTCCGACTTTCAATGCTGCTTGCCGCCCGCTAAGATAAATGCGGGCTTTATTTTTAGCTAGTCATATTTAACGAGGAAATTTTGTCACATGGTTGCTGAAGAAACACAAGAAGGTCTCACTTTTGATGATGTTCTATTGGTCCCGGCCCTGTCTGATGTTTTGCCTAACGAGGTTGACACCGCTACGCAGTTCACGCGCGGAATTCGGTTGCAGATCCCGCTCTGTTCGTCCGCGATGGACACGGTGACGGAAGCGGCCCTAGCTATTGCCCTGGCACAGCAAGGCGGTATTGGGGTGATCCACAAGAACCTTTCGATTGAACGTCAGGCCGAAGAAGTCGATAAGGTCAAACGATCTGAATCCGGGATGATCGTTGATCCGGTAACCATATTGCCCAATCGCCCGGTCAGCGAAGCGTTGCATGTGATGGAGAGCTTTCACATCAGCGGCGTACCCGTGGTAGACGAAGCTGGGCATCTGGTCGGCATTATTACTAACCGCGACTTGCGCTTTGAAACGCGCGGCGATATCCCCGTTTCAGACATCATGACGCCCCAACCGCTGGTAACGGTTCCGGTCGGCACCACCTTGCAGGATGCGAAAGCCGTACTGCAAAAGCACCGTATCGAGAAACTGCTGGTAGTCGACGACGAAGGCCGCATTAAGGGGCTGATCACGGTCAAAGACATTCAGAAAGCGATCAAGTATCCGGCCGCCGCTAAAGACGAATTGGGTCGTTTGCGCGTTGCGGCGGCGATCGGCGCCACTGGTGATTACTTGGAACGCGCCGCGGAATTGGTAAAAGCGCGTACCGATTGCATTGTGATCGACACCGCCCACGGCCACTCGACCCGCGTCATTAATGCGGTCAGCGAGATCAAAAAACGCTATCCCGAGATGCAGGTCATGGCGGGGAATGTGGCCACTGCCGATGGAACGCGCGCACTGATCGATGCCGGTGCGGACGCGGTCAAGGTCGGTATCGGCCCCGGGAGTATCTGCACCACCCGTGTTGTCACCGGTGCGGGTGTTCCCCAGATCACGGCGATCCGCGATTGCATTGCCGTCGCGCGTGAATCCGACACTCCGATCATCGCCGACGGCGGCGTTAAATTTTCGGGGGATGTGGTAAAGGCGATCGCCTCCGGCGCGGATGTGGTAATGATCGGTTCCCTGTTCGCCGGAACGGAGGAAGCACCGGGCGAGTTGATCCTCTTCCAGGGCCGCTCGTTCAAGACTTACCGCGGAATGGGTTCGATCGGCGCCATGCGCGAGGGGTCAAAAGACCGCTATTCTCAGGAAGAAACCTCGATCGATTCGAAATTGGTCCCCGAAGGTATCGAGGGCCGAGTTCCCTACAAAGGCACGATGGCCGACATGGTGACGCAATTGATCGGCGGTCTAAAATCCGGCATGGGCTACACCGGTTGTCGCACGATCCCGGAACTCCAAGACCGCGCTAAATTCATTCGCATTACCTCGGCTGGTCTCCGTGAATCGCACGTCCACGATGTGATCATCACCAAAGAAGCGCCGAATTACCGGTTGGAATAGCGTCCCAGTTGAATTGACTGAATTAACCGCAAAATTGATTATGCCCGTAGCACTTCGAGTCAAGGGTTATCGGTTCTTTTTCTTCAGTTTGGAGGGTCAGGAACCTCCACACATTCATGTGGAACAAGCAGAAAGAATTGCTAAATTTTGGCTAACTCCGGTATCTTTAGTAATGTCGCGTGGATTCCGGAGTAGCGAACTCACGGAAATTCAAAGGATCGTAGAGGACAACCACTTTACGCTGTTGGAGAAATGGAATGAGCACTTTAGCCATTGAAGTTGAGCCACTGGCGGTCGATGTCAGTTTTACTGAAGACACCCTAAGGTTGGTGCTGGCGGACGGGCGCGAGGTGTCTATGCCTTTAACTTGGTCGCCAAGATTGCTGAAAGCCTCGCCGCAGCAAAGGAATGAATGGCGGCTGATAGGTGGTGGTGTCGGAGTACATTGGGAAGCAGTGGATGAAGATATTTCGGTCGAAAGCCTGCTTCGAATAAAGTGAAGGCTTCGCGTTCGACGCAGAGGCGGTGATTATAGTTTTCCGGTTCGCCGGAACGGAAGAGGGACCGGGCGAACTGACACTTTTCCAGAGCCGTACATCTAAAACTTACCGTGGTATGGTTCGATCGGCGCCCTGTGTGAAGAGCCTGAGCGCCGCTAATCACATAAAGAAACTTCAATCGATTCCAAACTGGTGCAAATTATTGACCGCTAGGGCTCAGAATAGTGTATTTGGGTTGGCTTTTTTAACCTGAATTTCTAAAAAGCCCCGGCCGATCAGCAGATCAACTACCTAAAATGAATCGCCTTCAATATCGCAATTCCCTGCAAATCCTCGTATTTACCTTGCCGGACACCTGATATTAGTGTACTGTTTTGAGTGTTACTCCTTCTCTCGGGGCATCAACGGTGATGCGCCCCGCGCCAACTAGTAGAGGCGGCGGCGTTTTGGATAGTTCGAGAAAAGGCTACAAGTCAACTTCAGAAGCCGCTCAAAAGAGCATCCGAACGCGAGCCTTCCGTGCCAACCGTTACACGAAGCCACTTTGATTCGAAGCTTCTCATATACTCCTATTAGAGGAGAGGTACATCTTAAAATGTCAATGAAACTTTACGTTGGAAATCTGTCTTTTCAGACCTCCAGCGAAGAACTGCAGGAGCTTTTCTCGCAAGTGGGCTCGGTGGAATCGGCTTCCGTGATCGAAGATCGCGAAACCGGTCGTTCGCGCGGCTTTGGCTTCGTCGAAATGGCGACCAAAGAAGAAGGCGAAACGGCCATCACGCAGTTTAACGGCAAAGAATTTAACGGCCGCAACTTGACCGTTAATGAAGCTAAAGCACGCGAGGATCGTGGCGGAAGCCGCGGTGGCGGACGTAGTGGCGGATTCGGCGGCGGACGCGGCGGCGGCGGCGGCTTCGGTGGAAACCGTGGCGGCGGCGGTGGACGTGGCGGCGGTGGCGGATTTGGTGGCGGCGGCGGTGGAAACCGCGAGCCCCGCTGGTAATCACGCACCTGACGGCAACACCTTGAGCTAAAGCGCCCTGGGCCACTTTAGAAAAATGGCCCGTGGCGCTTTCAGCCTTTTTTTACTTAATGAAAATCTTGGACGATGTCGTCCCTGATTCAGATTCGAAGGATATAGATGAGTTTTAGTGAATTGGGACTTACGCCAGCATTAGTGGCACGATGTAAGTCTCTCGAGTACGTGGAACCCACACCGATTCAGCACAAAGCGATACCGGTGGCTTTAAAAGGTTCCGATCTTCTTGGATGCGCCGAAACCGGCACCGGTAAGACGGCCGCATTCCTGTTACCAATTTTGCAGCATTTGCTGGAACAGCATAAGCCCGGTACGCGGGCCTTGGTCTTGGCGCCGACCCGCGAGTTGGCTCTGCAGATCGTGGAAAGCTATCACCAACTGGCTCCGGCCAAGAGTCCGGCTTGTATTGCCATCATTGGCGGTGTCGGCATGGGCGGACAGTTGCAGAACCTGCGGCGTAGGCCGGCGGTGATCGTCGCGACCCCCGGTCGTTTGATGGATCACATGCAGCGTGGCACCGTCGACTTGTCGGCGATCGAAACGCTGGTGCTGGACGAAGCCGACCGTATGTTCGATATGGGCTTTTGGCCCGCGGTGCGGCAGATCATGGCGGTTGTTCCCAAGAAACGGCAAACGTTGCTGTTTTCGGCCACGATGTCACCGGCCATTGAAAGACTGGCACGTGACAACATGGTCAATCCCGTGTTTGTTGAAGTAAATGTACGCGGCAAGGCGGCCCAGTCGATCACGCAGACGGTTTATCCGGTGGCGTTGGAGTCTAAGACGGCTTTGTTGATCGACCTGCTTGAGCGCGAGCGGTTTGAACGCGTTCTGGTGTTTACCCGGACCCGTCGTGGGGCCGAACGTTTGTCGCACATCCTTGAGGCGCGTGAACATAACGTTAATCGGATCCACGCAGATCGCACCCAATCTCAGCGGGATGCTGCTTTGAAGGGTTTCCGTGATGGCAAGACCCGGGTGCTAGTGGCCACGGACATTGCCGCTCGCGGTATTGACGTGGACAGCATCTCCCACGTGATAAATTTCGACGTGCCGATGGCGCCCGAAGATTACGTGCATCGTGTGGGCCGAACGGGCCGCGCGGGACTTACCGGCAAGGCCATTACGTTGGTCACACCGGCGGATGAACTGGGCTTTCGGGCCATTGAGCGCCTGACGGGACAGTCGGTTGAGCGTATCCTATTACCACTGTTTGGTGGGCAGGATCGAACCCAACCGGCGGCCACCAAACCGGTCAACACGTTACGGCGTTCGGGAACTCCCGGCCGACGTTCGTTCCGGCCGCGTCACGCGAGTAGATAGAGTTAGTTAATTAGCACGGACGCGTCACGTCAATTTTGGCGAACGCGTCCGCGGAAATCAGCGGCTAAAGTTTTGGAGGATTTGATGGAAAAGCCAATTGCAGCGATCGGTGAGTGCGTTGAAAAGATCTGTGCGGTGTGCGGAGAAGAACGAGGCCACGTGGTGGTCGCAGTGACCAAAAAGGGTCAGATCTCGCGCGTGGAATGTCCCAAATGCAATACCCGCAGTTCGTTCAAAGTTGGGGCTAATGCCGCGGGCAAATACTTGTCGGCCAAAACCGGTACGCCGTATGAAGTTACGCGTACTTATCGCACGGGGCAGATCTTGGTTCATCCGTCCTTCGGACCTGGTGAAGTAACCGCGGTGATCGAACCGCAAAAGATCGACGTCTTGTTTTCCGACCGCCTGCGCCGGTTGATCCATGCCCGGGCGGTGGTTCAAGCCCAGGCGGGCTAGTTCGGTAAACGTCAAAGGGCGAGATGCCGCTTTGGTTGAGCGCGCAGAATAGTTCGAATTTGGGCCGGTTAACGACCGGCCTAAGATCGATGTATCAATGATCGGACAGCGTGCAATCGTACGCTGTTTTTTTGTGTCAACTTGGATCCCAATTTAAAGCCCCATGCTTAACAAAGTCCTGATCCTTTCTGCCTCGGCCGGCGCCGGTCATTTACGCGCCGCGGAAGCCCTCGAACACGCATTCCTGGAAATGGGCGCGGCCCGCGAAGTACGCAACGTTGACGTGCTTCACTACACCAACAAGGTATTTCGGCATCTTTACTCGAAAGTCTATCTGGATCTGGTCAACAAAATGCCCGACGTATTGGGGTGGGTCTACGACCAATTGGACAAGCCGTGGCAGAACGAACGGCGGCGTTTGGCCTTGGACAAACTGAACACCCGGCCGCTGGTCAAGATGTTGACCGAATACCAACCGGATCTGGTCGTCTGTACACACTTCTTGCCGGCCGAGATCATTTCGTGGTTGACGGCTAAGGAACGAGTTACCTTCCCCCAAGCGATCGTCGTTACCGATTTTGATGTGCATGCAATGTGGCTTTGTCATCATTACGCGCGGTATTTTGTGGCGCTTGAAGAAACGCGCGTACATATGATCAAGCTGGGCATTCCCGAAAATAAACTGACCGTGACCGGCATTCCGATCGATCCCGTTTTCGCGCAAACCAAGAGCAAGCGCGAGATGCGTTTGAAGTACGACCTGGACCCGGACCGCACTACGATTCTGCTTTCAGCAGGTGGGTTTGGGGTTGGTCCGGTAGAACATCTACTTGAAGCCCTTTCTGAGATGGAACACCCGGCGCAGGTTTTAGCCCTGTGCGGCCGAAACGAGGAACTGCAAGAACGAGTGGCCAAGTTGGCAGCGGAAAAGACGGCGACTTCTCGGGTTTCGATCAAGGCGATCGGTTACACGAAGCAGATGGATGAACTGATGTCGGCGGCTGACATCTTGTTGGGCAAGCCAGGTGGTTTGACGACGTCCGAAGCGTTGGCCAAGGGCTTGGTCTTTGTGATCGTTAACCCCATCCCCGGCCAAGAAGAACGCAACTCGGATCACTTACTCGAAGAAGGCGTGGCGATCCGCTGTAATAATCTACCGACATTGGCTTTCAAAATAGACCGGTTGCTGGAGGACCACGAACGCTTCACGACCATGCGCGAGAACGCCCGGCGCTTAGCGCGGCCATACGCTGCCCGGGATGTGGTAAATGCCCTAGTGAATCAACCTGCCGCGGCGTCCAACTAACTAACCGGAAATTGAAACGACGCGATAAGTTCAACCTACAAATAGCGCGCATCAGTTCAGAGTTAAGGCTTTCAGGCGTGATCGCTGTCTGAAGCATGGAAGTTGTGTGTCTTCTTCTTCGTTACAAATTGCGGCGGTCGATCACGCCTGAAAGGCGTCACTCTGAACCGTAGCGCGCTTACGGAAAGTAGATCGTTGGTTAAGGTCATCACGCCTGATCTACGGTTACCCTTTTACTTTTCTGATCAAGTTGACATTTTCCTACTCCGCAGCAATCATCCGACAACTGGAGTATTGAAAGTCCGGCGAATTCGCGACTTTTGTTCGATCACTCGTGGATAACGAGGCCATCATCTAGGCATTCGATTTGCAGTGAACTTCTGCATGTATATGAACAAGCGGTCCGCAGTTTTGATCACCAACCCAACCGCTGGAGGTGGCGGAGTTCGACGTCAGCGCACGGTGGAGCGGTTTTGTTCGTTAATGAATGCTCGTGGTGTGGATGTCGAGGTTTGGCAGACGCAAGGACCAGAAGACGCTACCCGGCTGGCGGACGAAGCCGCCCGGCAAGGTTGCCGCGAGATAATCGTTTCCGGCGGCGATGGCACCATCAATGAAGCGGTTCAGGCCCTAGCCGGAACCGACGTCCGAATGTCGGTTTGGCCCACCGGCACCGCCAACGTTTTGGGAAGTGAGTTGGGTATCACGGCGAATGTCGAACGGACGGTTAAACTGATCGCTGACGGACCTACGCGGAAGATGCATATCGGGTTGGCCAGATCGGAAGCCACGGGTAAGAGTCGCTACTTTTTCCTCATGGCCGGCATCGGTCTGGATGCTTCGATCGTCAATCAGGTAAATCCCGAATTGAAAAAGCGCGTCGGCAAGGCGGCTTTCTGGTATTCGGGGCTGGAGCATTTGGCGTTTTGGAAGCCAGTCCCCTTCATCATGGAAGTCAACGGCCAGGAGTTGCCGGCGACCTTTGCGTCGGTCGGAAACTCGCCACACTACGGCGGCAATCTTTCCGTTACGCCCAATGCGCGGTTGGGCAATCCTGAATTCGAGATCTGCACGATCAATTCGCGCAATCGATTAAAATTCCTGCAGCTACTTCCCTACGCGGTGTCGGGTCTCGATGCCTCGGCCGTCACGGGGATCTCGTTCGTGCGCGCAACCAATGCTCGGGCCGTGGGTGACGGTGTGTTGGTGCAGGCTGATGGAGAGATGATCGGGGAACTTCCCATGACTTTCGAGATCGCTCCGGTTGCGATCAACATCGTGTCGTCAAAGCAATTATAGTACGTCGCCCGTGTTCGTAGCATCTTGAGGCGGAATGATGCGGTAAGCGTCCGGCAAAATTGAACGAGCAGGTACGGAACGATTCCGCCTAAAGGCGGGGCTACCAACGCGGGCCCCGCACTGAAAACCGCACATGAAACCGATCGTCACTCGGCGACCTTTTTCATCCACCCATCCGCAAGCTGTTTTTGTGCGGCCGTCGCCGTCGGATTCGCTACGATCTGGTAGTTGAATCGCGTGGGTTCGCCTACTTTTAAACCGGTTTTCAATGTGCGTCGATCACGTTTGTAAGTCAGGTTGATCGTATCGCCTGGCTTGAACGTACTAAGCGACTGGCGAAAATCCACCGATGTGACCGGCTTTCCGTTGATCTCGGTGATCGTGTCGTCGACGCTCAAACCGGCATCTTCGGCCGCCGAAGGGTTATCGACCGCGTTCACTTTTACTCCCCCCGCTCCATCGTCATCGAAGCCGAAGCCAGCGGCCGCCGGCAGCGCCGCCCCGATGAACGTAAGTTGATATCCGAACGGGCTCAGCGCGTCGTTGTAGGGTGCCTTCTCAGTCCCAGAGACGTAACGCCGGAAGAACTCGTGCATGTCGGATCCCACGACCTCAGACACGACCTTAATGAGATCTTCCAGAACATATCCCCGGCCCCGCAGATAATAGGTCGGCCGCTCGGCCGTAAGATACAGGTCGCGATACAACCTGGTCATCACCTCATCCAGCGAGGCTCGACCGCCGGTCTTGCTACGAATCATAAGGTCCAACACTAAACCCAACGTTTCACCTTTCGGGTAATAATTGACCGAGTTATTCCGAAAATTGGTTATTTGCGCGTGGGCCGCGCCGTCCTGAAACGATGCCGTCAGCGACGAGATCTCGGCGCTCATCCTTCGATTGCCCGGCAGGTTTTCGACGCCCGTGATAGTCCGCGAATAGCGTTCTAAGAATTGTTCTTTGGTGATCAACCCCGCCCGCATCAGCATCATCACCGTGTAGTAATTAGTGAGTCCTTCGTAGATCCAAAGCCCACGAGTGTTGACCGGGCGCGTGAAATCCCACGGACCCAATTCCGCGGGTCGCAATCGTTTGCCATTCCAGGTGTGGAAGAATTCGTGCGAGACAGCGTCCAGGATATCTTCCATCGAACCATCGTCGGCCAGCGCACTCGGCACAATGATGTTGGTAGAGGTCAAGTGCTCCATTCCGTCGCCCGATTCGTCATCCGCCGCAAAGGTCAGTAGGAACGCATAATTGTCACATTCCGGCGGTCCCCACATGGCGGTTTCCGCCCGAACGATCTTCTCGACATTGCGGACCAGTTCTGGCCGGCGGCCCCCATCCGGACCCAAAGACGTCACCACCACGCGGAAGTTTTTGCCGCCGACTTTGAATTCATCCATCGTCCAGGCTGGCCCAACCACCGTCGGCGTGTCCATCAAAATATCGTAATTCGCAAATTGCCAGGCTCGTTGATTTGGATCCGTCGAATAACCATTCATGATCCGCCAATCTTTGGGAGGATCGATCTCGAGATTCACCGGGTTCGATTTGTGGCCGGCCAGGTACATGAAAATAGAACCGCCGTTGAAATTCGCGTGACGCTCTTCCAATCTCGAGAACGTCCCCGACAGATCGTTGCTAAAAACTTTGTACGAAAAGGTCACGGTCCGCGTAGATGCAGTCGTAACCCGCCAAGTCTGAACATCCATTCGAATGATCGATGGATCCGTCGGGTGACAATTGTCGGCCGTTTCACATACGGTTGCGGTGGCCGATACGTCTTGAACATTCTTCGCAAATTCAAAAACGCCGTATCGGCCGGGTGACCAGGCCGGCATCTGAAAATCAAGATGATCCTCCGACAATGACTTATCGGCCTCAACTTCGATCTGCACCTCGAAAAGATGAGACGCTGGACGGGACATGGCTAACCGATAAGTTATACGACCGACCGGTGTGTCTTGGGCCTGGATGCGCAATGCGGCAACTCCGCAAAGCATGAAGCTGACCAACAAAACTAGAAGACGATGATGACGTATCATGATTACTCCAATGGAATGAATCGGTACTCGGACCCGGGGAATGAATGCTTGGTGAACCAATTATCAAGTCATGCGGCCGCGAGTGTCAAAACCACCTGACTTTGTCCTCCTCCACAAATTCAGATATTTGTTGTTCTGCCTTGTTTGCCTCACAACTAATGAGATATTTTCATAAGTATGCCGAACACCGAACGCCTATACTACGCGGATTCGTACCTGTCCGAATTCTCCGCGACGGTTACCTGCGTCACCGATCGGGTCAGTGGCTGGGCGGCAGTCACCTTGGACCGTACGGCTTTTTATCCAACCGGCGGCGGTCAACCAAGTGATATCGGCACGTTAGGCGACGCAACGGTTGTGGAATGTATCGACAAAGGCGATGACGGCGTGATCCACATGATCCGTGGCGAGGCTCCCGAGGTCGGGTCCGTAGTTATCGGTCGGGTAGATACCGAACGGCGATTGGACCACATACAGCAACATACCGGTCAGCACATCCTGTC
>JBDSEC010000248.1:0-6004 GCA_039920205.1 Pyrinomonadaceae bacterium | reverse complement strand
GCCTTTCGCGTCGCCAAACGGGTCCGGACGGAAACCGGCATCGCCGCAAACGCGGTGTCGATCAGCTACATGGCGGTCGAATTGGGACGAAAGGTTTTTGGAAACCTGGCGCAACGCAAAGTCTTAGTCGTCGGCGCTGGTGAAATGGCGGAGTTAACCGTAAAACACCTGGTCAGTGCCGGGGTTAGCCGCGTGATGGTATCGAATCGAACGGCCGTTGCAGCGCGCGATTTGGCGGCAATGTTTGATGGCGAGGCCATCGAGTACGAGAATCTCGGCCGTCGTCTAGGCGACGCCGATATCGTGATCTGCTCGACCGGCGCCGAACATTTCGTGATCACGCGCGAGATGGCACAGGAAGCCTTGCGCCAACGGCGTCAGAAGCCGATCTGCATCGTGGACATCAGTGTGCCGCGTAATGTCGATCCGGCCATCGCCGAACTAGCTAACGCTTTTGTTTTCGATATCGACGACTTGGAATCCGTGATAGCTTCGAACATTCGCGAACGCGAGCGCGAGGCCCATTTGGCGGAATTGATCATTGAATCCGAAGTGATGCAGTTTCAACAGGCGCTTCGTTCATTGGATATCGGGCCGGCGCTGGGGGGAGTTCGTAAACGCATGCAAGACATCGCGCGCGAGGAAATGGCGCGTCAACGCAATCGATTAGGCCCGCTTAGTCCCGAGCAGGAACTGGCTGTTGAGCAGATATTACTTTCAACGGTAAACAAGATCTCGCATCCGCTAATGCAAAGTCTGCGTACCGCTCACGAAACCGGCGATGTCGCCGACGTCGCGGCCTGGTGCGAACAGTTCAACCGCGCGGAAACGGACCCCGAATAAAGCATGTCTTAGCGGAACGCAACCCGGCCAAATGGAATTCATTCATCAACTATCTCAGTCCTGGTCCCACTTTACCAACTACCTGGAAGAACTACTCTTCTGGGCCATGTTGGCCTACGGTTATCGCGCGGTCTTCTTTGGCGTCATGCTGGAAAACGCGGGCCTGCCCGTACCGGGTGAAACGATCCTGATCGTCGCCGGATATTTTGCCGCCAACGGTCATTTCAAATTACGTTACGTGATCCTAACCGCACTGATCGGGGCGGTGATCGGTGACAACATCGGATTCGCGGTCGGTCGGTACTTTGGCCGCGACTTCTTGTTACGTTATGGGCGTTACCTGTTTCTGACGCCCGCACGGGTTGCAGCGATCGACCGTTTCTTTGTTAGTCACGGAAACAAGACGATCCTCTGGGCGCGATTCATAACTGGACTGCGGGTTTTTGCTGCCCTTTTTGCCGGTTCGTCCAAAATGCCGTGGCGAACATTTCTGGCCTACAATTTCGCCGGCGCGGTGATCTGGTCGGTCGTGATCGCCACCTTGGGCTATATTTTCGCGCCCAGTTTGCATGCGCTCGAACGTTGGGTGGGCCGCGGCGGAGTGATCCTGCTGGTTACCGTCTTGATCGCCGCGGCGATCATTTGGAAAATCAGGCGCGCCCGGAAAGTTGCGGCGATCGAGGCCACGAGTAAAGCATGACACAAACCATTACCATCGGAACTCGCGGTTCCAAACTTGCCCTCTGGCAAGCGGAATGGGTGCGCGGCGAATTGTCTCAGCGCTTCCCGAGCGCGTCATTTGAACTGAAGATATTGAAAACCTCCGGTGATATTCAAAAGGACGTCTCGCTTTCCGTCATCGGAGGCCAAGGCGTTTTCACCAAGGAGTTGGAAAACGCGTTGGTGGGGCGCGAGATCGACCTGGCCGTCCATTCGCTAAAGGACCTTCCGACCGTCTTGCCCGATGAATTATGCTTGGGTGCGATCACCGAACGTGAAGACGCCCGGGACGCGTTAATACCGCGAAAAGACCGACCGGTTGATTTCGACTCGCTGCTGGAACTGTCACCCGGTGCGATCGTTGGCACCTCAAGCCCGCGCCGGGCAGCACAGTTACGAAACCTGCGGCCTGACCTTAGCATTACCGATCTGCGCGGTAATATTGATACGCGACTGGCAAAGCTAGACGCGGGAAATTACGACTATATTCTGCTCGCCTGCGCCGGTCTTCGCCGTCTAGGTTGGGCCGAGCGGATCGGCTTTCCGATCTCGACCGGCGAGATGCTTCCCGCCGTCGGCCAAGGTGCACTTGGTATTGAGATCCGCACGGATGATGAAACGGCAAATTACCTAAGCGGTCTTGATCATCCCGCCACGCGGGCCGCCTGTTTGGCCGAACGCGCGTTCTTACGCGCCGCCGGAGGTGGCTGCCAGTTGCCCTTGACCGCACATGCCGAAGTTACGGGCGACGACATCATGATCAACGGCCTCGTGATCGATGAAGATTCCGGTAACGCTTTTCGTCGCGGTATTTCGGGGCCGATGACCGATGCAGAAATGTTGGGTCGTGAACTTGCACTCGCTATGCTGGTCGAATCGAACGGCGCAACTTTTGAATAGATGTCTGCCGAAATGATCAAAACATTAAGCGGACGAACCGTCTTGATCACCCGCCCGCTGGATGCGCGCGACGAGTTGGCTGGTGGTCTTGAGGCTAACGGCGCACGTATCGTTTGGTGCCCTACTATCGAGATCACCGAACCTGAGAGTTTCGCCGCCTTGGACGCCGCGATCAATGATCTTTTCGGTTACGATTGGATTATTTTTACCAGCGCGAATGGGGTTGAGTATTTCGGGCGAAGGGCGCAAGCCTTAGGTCACCATTTGGCTGAGCTCGACGATGTTCGGGTTTGCGCCATCGGCGAGGCGACCGCGGAAAAACTTCGTGACGTTGCGGTCCATGTTGATCTGGTACCGGGTGAAGCAAAAGCAGAAGGCGTTTATCGCGCCCTGTGCGATTATCTTGGCAGCGCCGCGGAACTACGAACCCTGAATTTTC
This sequence comes from Pyrinomonadaceae bacterium, assembly GCA_039920205.1. Classification (GTDB taxonomy): domain Bacteria; phylum Acidobacteriota; class Blastocatellia; order Pyrinomonadales; family Pyrinomonadaceae; genus JBDSEC01. The sequence continues at coordinate 3,102 of JBDSEC010000248.1, read as the reverse complement.
TTTTGCCGCGGGCGGCCGTGGCGCGTGACTATCTCCCACGCGTTCTAACCGACGCTGGCGCCCGTGTGGATGACGTGGCGGCCTATCGAACCGTCGCACCCGAGAGTTCCGACTTGGGCCGGATCAAGGCTTTGCTGGATGGTGGCGGAATTGATTGTGTTACCTTTACTAGTTCGTCAACCGTTCGTAACTTTGCAAAACTATTCGATGTTACGGAATTAGGACCGTTGTTGGGGGGAGCCAACATCGCTTGCATCGGGGGCGTCACCGCCCAAACCGCCCACGAGTTTGGCTTGACCGTAACGATCCAACCGGCGGAAACATCGCTAGCGGCGTTGGCCAATGCGATCAGTGATCACTTTACCGGCGTTCGATAAAGGATCGTGGAAACTGTTTTTGTATGGCGCTTTGCCCGCGCTTTGACCAATCCTCAGCCCGCATTTTGGGTTATGTTAGACTCATAAAATATGTCGCTTGGCCGTGTTCTGATCGTAGATGATGAACCCACGATCGCGGAAAGTTTGCGCGATCTGATGATAGCTTGGGGCTATGAAGCCGTGTGCGAAGCTGACGGCGTCGCCGCCTTGCATCGGGTCGATGAATTTCACCCGTCCGTCGTAATTTCCGACGTAATGATGCCGCGCATGGACGGGTTCACTCTGTTGCGTGAACTGCGCAAACAGTCGCCCGACATCGCCGTGATCCTCTTGACCGGACAGGGCTCCGTCGAGATGGCCTTGCGCGCTATTCAGGAAGAGGGCGCTTACCACTATTTTGAAAAGCCGTACGACGTCCGGACCCTGCGCCTGGTGACGGAACGCGCGATGGAATACGGAAAGGCCCGGCGCGAGAATGAATTGCTTCGCCGGCAACTGCGGGACCGCGGCGCGTTTGGCGAAATGGTCGGAACGTCCGAGCCCATGCGGCAGATCTACTCGCTGATCGAACAAGTTGCTCCGTCGTCCGCGTCGGTCTTGATCCTGGGCGAATCGGGTACGGGCAAAGAATTGGTCGCCCGTACGATCCACAACCTTAGCCCCCGGCGGAACATGCCCTTCGTCGCGATCAACTGCTCCGCGATCCCGGAAACCCTAATGGAGTCCGAACTCTTCGGACACGAGAAGGGTGCGTTTACTGGCGCATCGGGCCGGAGGCAAGGCTGTTTCGAACTAGCCAACGGCGGCACCTTACTGCTGGACGAGATCGCCGAGATGCCGGTCATATTGCAGGCCAAGCTGCTGCGAGTATTAGAGGAAAGATCGATCCGCCGCTTGGGCGGGTCGCAAGAGATACCCGTCGATGTGCGCGTGTTGGCCGCGACTAATAAGAACCCGGCCGAAGCCGTTCGTTCAGGGGTTTTCCGCGAGGACCTGCTCTACCGGTTGAATGTGATCACGATCCTGTTGCCCCCTTTGCGCGAGCGTAAAGAAGATATTCCACTTTTGGTGCAACAGTTGGTAACGCAATTGGCCGAGCGCCACAATCGGCCCGCGCGGTTCGTCACCGATGGGGCATTGGAGGTCATTCGCGGATACGAATGGCCCGGCAATGTGCGCGAATTGCGCAATGCGATCGAACGCGCGGTGATCGTCTGTCCGCAAGAGCAGATCGACCGTCAGCATTTGGCGCCGACGTCGATCGATCAGCGAACTCGACGGCGTAGCTCGGACACGATATCGGTACTGTTGGGAACACCCATGGAGGAGGTCGAGCGTTTGATGATCATGCGAACCTTGATCAAGACGCATAACGACAAGACGCGTGCGGCTGAGTTGTTGGGATTGAGCCGCAAGACCTTGCACAACAAATTGCGCCATTATCGTGAACTGGGAATGGTGGACGAAGACGGTCAATTCGACGTTACCCGGACGTTCAGAAGTAATAGCAGCGTCGAGGATAGCTAAGGCAATTGATCCGATATATCATTGCCGGACAGACACCGACATAGATCGATCGCGAGAACGGGAGGGCCTTAACTCCATGTTAAAAGAGTTCAAAGAATTTATTGCGCGCGGAAACGTGGTCGACTTAGCCGTGGCTGTGGTTATCGGCGCGGCGTTCGCCAAGATCGTCACTTCGTTTGTGGACGGAATATTAATGCCGCCGATCGGTATGCTGCTGGGATCAGTCGATTTTGCCAATCTCTATTACCCGCTCAGCAGTAAGGTTGCGGCGGGATTGACCTTGGTCGAAGCGCGAAAGCTCGGGCCGGTGCTCGCCTACGGTCAATTCCTTTCCGACGTCATTAGTTTTCTGATAGTCGCCAGCGTCGTTTTCTTAATGGTGAAGGCGATAAATAGAGTCAAGCGACCCGCCGAAGAGCCAGCGCCCGCCGGACCGTCGAACGATGAGATTCTCTTAACCGAGATCCGCGATCTATTAAAAGCTGGAAAGAGCTAGGTTGCGATCAGATTTGTCGTGAACTTTTATCGGCAGGTTACGTGTTTCGGGTATTGGCTACCGGCTACTGTCTAATGTCTACTGTCTACTGTCTACTGTCTACTTCCCCCCATGTCCGTACTCCTAATTTTCATTGATGGCCTAGGGATCGGTAATCGCGGCAGACACAATCCGCTGGATGATGCCGGCGAAGACCTGCGACCGCTGGCCATATTTAAAGGAGAGGAAGCGGTTCCCTTCTTGGACGGCATCGTAGTCGCAACCGATGCCAACCTGGGCGTGGCCGGGCGGCCACAAAGTGCTTCCGGACAATCGACCATCCTCACGGGCGTGAACGTCCCGCAAACGCTCGGTTACCACAAACAAGGCTTTCCCAATCAGGCGATGCGCGACATCATTGCCGAACATTCCATCTTTTTGCAGTTGCAACGGGCGGGCGTTGGCCCTATTGTGTTCGCCAACACGTATACGCCTAGATTCTTTGAAGAGCGGCCGCGTTGGGTATCGGCGACGACCTGCGCGGTCGAAGCCGCCGGGATGCGGTTCAATCAACTGAATGATCTTACTGCCGGCCGGTCGCTGTTTCATGATTACAGCAATGCCCCGCTGATCGAGCGCGGAGTTGAGGTTCCGAGACGAACGCCGAGCGAGGCCGGAGAAATATTGGCCGCCGTCGCAGCCCGGCATTCCTTTACTTTGTAC
>JBDSEC010000247.1:0-2767 GCA_039920205.1 Pyrinomonadaceae bacterium | reverse complement strand
ACGCCACCATACTTTGCGTCCGGTACAGAACATGGTAGAAAGAACTTAGGGGGGAATTGCGGCCTGGCCCCGTTGCTCACTGATGGATCCGAGCGGGAGACGAATATGAAAATATTAAGTTTGAGTGTTTTGCTGTTGAGTATATTGGTCGGGGCCCTACTGTGCGCGGCTTGCAACACTAGCGCGACATCATCCAACACCAACTCGCCGCCGGCAGTCAACGGAAGTCCATTAACGCCCGCCGCTGACGGCGTGCCCCGAATTTCCGTGGCCGACGCAAAGCTGGCCGTGGATAAGGGCGAGGCCGTGATCGTCGACGCGCGCCCGGCCGATGCTTACCGGCAAGAACACATCAAAGGCTCGATCAACATTCCGAGCAACGAGGCCGCGGCGCGGATCGCCGAATTGCCGAAAGGGAAACTGCTGATCGCGTACTGTTCTTGACCAAGCGAACATACTAGCGCCAGTTCGGTGCAGACGTGGAATCAGAAGGGAATAAAGAATGCGGCGGCCCTGTTGGGCGGTACGGCCGCGTGGAAATCGGCCGGTTACCCCATGAATACCGGCGACAAGCCTTAGTCTTGCCGATCTGGCTTTAGACAGATGAGGGCGGTGACCTACGGTCGCCGCCCTTTGCTTTACTGAACCAGACTTAGCGTGCTAAAAAGAATTTATCACGACCCAACGGCGCGACCCCATCGCATTTTGCTTATTAATTAGATCGGGGAGAATTATGCAATTGATCAGATCGAGTTCTGCTTTATTCCTTTTGACGCTATCCGCAGCTTTGCTGGCGGGCTGTAATCCCACAGCGACGGCGCCGATGAATTCCAACGCTCCGGTCCTGGCCAACGGTAAAAAACTGCCGGTGGCCCAGGACACCGTGGCGCGAATAAACGTGTCTGAGGCTAAGCAGGCGGTGGATAGCGGCGAGGCGATAATTGTCGATGTCCGTATACCCAACGCTTATGCCCAAGAGCATCCCAAGGGAGCGATCAACCTTCCCGCCGCCGAGACCGGTTCGCGCGTTGGTGAATTGCCCAAGAACAAACTGCTGATAACTTCCTGCTCGTGCCCGGCGGAACAGTCAAGCATTTCCGCCTCGCAGATGTATAAAAATAATGGTTATACCAACACCGCGGCCTTGGTGGGTGGCACGAATGCCTGGAAGGCCGCCGGGTTTGGGATGAGCACCGGGGATAAGCCGTAGGCTTTAGCTGTTGGCTGTTAGCCGTTAGCGGTTAGCCAGAAAATACCGGGTAGCTATTAGCCGTTAGCAAGAGGATGGCCAATTGTCATAACGGTCTACGCGAGTGCCGAACAAATCTCCGGCTAACCGCTAACGGCTAGCTGCTAACGGCTACTTTCACATCTTTCCCCACAGCATCAACCCGCCGATCACGATAAAGGCGATCGCTGCAACGTAGCGCAATACGTTCTGCGGTAGATACTCGCCGAGCACCGTCCCGACCACCACGCCGACCAGCGAAACCAACGTCAACGCCAGCGCCGCACCCAGGAAAACCGCCACTGGTGACTTGGTCTGCGAAGCCAGTGTGATCGCGGCCAATTGGGTCTTGTCGCCCATCTCCGCGATGAATAAAGCCCCAAAGGTGGTCCAGAATGCGCTCCACTTAAACATCGAATTTGCTCCCGGGCTGCCCATGCCCCTCAGTTTTTGGTTGCATGGTTGACAGGATTCGTGCAACACTCCGCCGCAAACAGGTCAAGGTCTAGCTTTATCGCCATCAACAATTAGTTCCGTTGGAGTAAACAGTGATTGAAGTAACAAATGTCGTCAAGCGCTACGGGTCGAACACCGTGCTGAATCAAGCGTCTTTCAATATTCAGGAAGGTCAGTTGACCACCATTCTGGGGCCATCCGGTTGCGGAAAATCGACCATGCTGCGCTGCATGAACCGGCTGGAAAAGTTTGATCGCGGCCGCATGAATATCGCCGGGGTCGAGGTTCAAGGATCAGAAGACCGTAAACTTACGGCCGCGGAAGAAAAGGCGCTGACGGCGCGATTGCGTCAACATGTCGGCATTGTGTTCCAGAACTTCAATTTATTTCCGCATCTGACGGCGCTGGAGAACTGCACCGAAGCGCCGTTGACGGTCAAGAAAATGTCGCCGGCCGATGCCAAGGAAACGGCCCGCACCTATTTGGACAAGGTCGGGTTGGGTGACAAGTTCGACCACTTTCCCGTCCAACTTTCCGGCGGACAGCAGCAACGGGTGGCGATCGCCCGCGCCCTGGCGATGGAACCAAGCGTGATCCTGTTTGACGAGCCGACTTCGGCGTTGGACCCGCAATTGATCCAGGGCGTCGCGAAGATGTTTCGTGCGCTGGATGATCTGGGCAAGACGTTGGTCGTGGTTTCGCACGACATGAATTTCGCGAAACGCATCTCGGACCAAGTGATCTATTTCGAAGGCGGTCACGCGGTGGAATCGGGAACGCCCGACGAAGTTTTTGTAAATCCCAAAGAAGAAGTAACGCGCGCGTTTATGCGTAGTTTTCACGACGACGATACGGCGGAATAGTCCAACCGTACATTCCCCCTAGCCCGAAGGAAAGAGACATTCATGAACCGACGCTTACAACGCATTGCCGCCCTATTCTTCTTATTGGCGCTTTCACCGGCTTCGCTATTCGCTCAAACCGGTCTGCAACGCATACAAAAGAGTGGCGAACTGCGGATCGGCACCGACGCGACCTACCCGCCGTTTGAAACCGCGGAAGGCGGGCAGTTTAGCGGCTTTG
>JBDSEC010000246.1:0-5023 GCA_039920205.1 Pyrinomonadaceae bacterium | reverse complement strand
CATTAAAGACGGTGCGCTGCTCCAGGCCACCAAAGTTCAGATCCAAGGAATAGAGGTTTGGCTGGCCTGCGATGATGACGCAATCACCAGAAGCCCCGTCGCCTTGGCGCGACACTGGGCCCGCGGCGGCCCACGAGGTGACCCGCTTCACCGCCTTTTCGCCACCCGCGGCCTTGGTCGCCTGCTTCAAGATCTTGTCGGCTGATTGAGCGTCGGCGGCGGCGGCCAGGACAAAAAGCAACATGGCGGATGCGAGCGCGCCCAGCAGCAAACGGATCAGTCCCGGCGCACGGGAAAAATTCATAGTTCTTTGGATCATCTGATCCAATAGTAAACCAAATCCGCTACACCTGACCATTTAGCTAAAAGCGAAACCCAAAGCCCACGCTGGTTTGTAGGTTATGCCGTGTAAAACTAGGATTCAAGTTCTTCGGTTCCTGCGTGCCGTAGCGGATGATCGTGTCGCCCAAGTCAAATCGCAGGATAGTTCGCTTGCTCGGGTAGTACTCGAACACTCCGCCGACATCGACCGCGAAAAAACTCTGGTTGTAGCGGACGTCACCAAGAACGAACGGATTTGTTGGCGTGCCAACGGTGATGATGGATTCATGCCGTCCTACGGTTATGAACCCGGGCCTCACTTTGGCAAAGATGCCAAAACGATCTTTGCGAACACCGATCTTTGGTCCAAAGACCGCCAGGAATTTGCGCCCACCCGGTTCGACCACGCTCACGGGAACTCCGATAATGTAGGGGCGCGTTTGATCCTTCGGGAAAAAATTTGTTTCGGCTTCAAGGGCAATATGCCGGTTAAGGTTGAATCCGAATCGTGCGCCGAAACCGAGATCGTTAATATTGTTCGGATGTTCCGGTCCGTTAATGAATCCCAAATTGATCAAGGCCCTTCCGCCAATGTTGGGATCCTTTCGGCGCAAATAGGTGAACTGACCGCCTAGTTCGAATTTGCGCTCCGACAAGTCGGGTGTTTCGGTTACGGTTTGTGCCCGGGGGTGCCCGGGAATGAAAATGAGCAGCGAAAGTAGTGCGGCAAATATATGGCTCTTTTTTGAGTTCATCTATGGTGAGTCTCCTTGGGTTCATTCGGGTTTGGCTCGAGAACGCGCGAAATGTTTTCATGCGATCCCAAAATAGAACGCGCGAGAGGTTTTGCTGGTGTGACGCATCTCACTTTTCCAACTGTCACATTGGGGGTAAAGTGACTGATGTGAAGGCCGCCTACGCACGATACAATTTCGACGGGTTATCATTAAATTGGCGTGGCGTTGTACGATGTGGCGGTAATTTCCTGATCTGGGTTTTATCATTGAACCTTCGCGCCGGGCGCGGTCCATCCGCGATCGAAGCTGGCCTAGAACTCGCATGACAGCTCAACAACTCGAACGAATTCAAATCGCATTAAGCGCCGCTACCCTCACGGTGTTGACCGACGAAACTGGTCGGATCCTAGATGCTAACGACAGGTTCTTGGCCGCGACTGGTTACACCCTGGAACAGATCGAGCGGAAACGCCTCCGTTTGCTCGATCCGGAATACCACCCCGCCACGGTTTTGGACGAGGCTAGCCAGGCGATCGGACAAAACCAGACTTGGCGGGGCGAGCTCTGTTTTCGTATTCGATCAGGCGGCGAGCTCTGGCTGTCAGTTTGTCTTACGCCCTTCGTTGATCAAGACGAACCGCGCGAGTGCGTCGCCGTTTGTTTTGATATTACGGGCCGTCATGCGGTTGAAGAGCAACTTAGGGTAAGCGAGGCCAGTCTTACGGCGGCCGAGCGGATCGCCCATCTAGGCAGTTGTCAGGTAACGTTGATCAACGAGGGTGAATTTGAGACGGCACACCATCACTGGTCTGACGAAGTGTTCCGCATGTTTGGCTATCAACCCCATTCCTTTGAACCGTCAAACGCTCAGTTTTTTCAGGCGGTCCATCCGGACGACCGTGATCGGGTCGAGCGAGCAGTTCGCCTGGTACTGGAAGCGGGTGCCGAATTTCAACTGGAGTATCGCATCGTCCGTCCGAATGGCGAGGTGCGCGTGGTCGAATCGAACGCCGAAGCTCGTTGGGATACCGATCGATCACGTCCGACAAAAATGGTCGGCACGTTTCGTGACATCACTGAACGCAAACGTACAGAACTTGCTTTACGGGAAGGTGAAGAACAGTTGCGGCAATCGCAGAAGATCGAGGCGGTGGGAAAACTCGCGGGTGGAATCGCCCATGATTTTAACAATCTATTGGCGGTGATCTTGCTGCACACCGATTTGCTGTTAGTGCGGACCCCGCCGGACGATCCGCAACGCCATCGGATCGAAGAAATTCGGGCGTCAACCGAACGGGCGGCGAGTCTGACCCGGCAATTGCTCGCCTTCAGCCGCAAGCAGGTGTTGCAACCGCGGCACCTGGATCTAAACTCAGTGGTCACCGATACCGATCGGATGTTGCGTCGGATGATCGGCGAGGACATCGAGGTTAAACTGATACTCGATCCCGAACCGGCGCAGATCTGGGCCGATCCTGACCAACTGGGCACGGTCATTTTGAATTTAGCGGTTAACGCCCGCGACGCCATGTCGCGGGGCGGGCGATTCACGATCGAAACCGGGCGGGCCGAGATCGCGTTGGACCAGGCCACCGCCGACGCGCCGGCGGGTCGCTATGCGGTGCTGATCGTCAGTGATACCGGGCACGGAATGTCGCACGAGACAAAGGAACGCGTGTTCGAACCTTTCTTTAGTACGCGAGCGACCGGTCAAGGTTCTGGACTCGGGCTTTCAACGGTTTACGGCATCGTCCGGCAGTCGGGTGGTCACATCAAACTCGAAAGTGAATTGGACCAAGGAACGACCTTTTGTATCTACCTTCCGGTGTTGGAAAGACCGGCATACAAATTCGAAGAATCGATCGAGCCGCTGCCCGAACTAGGATCCGAAACGGTGATGGTGGTTGAGGACGAGGACCTGGTTCGTAAAGTAGCGTGCGACGTACTTAAGCTTCATGGCTACACCGTGTTGCCGGCGGCGAATGGTCCGGAGGCGATCCAACTGGCGAGCGAGTTTGAAGGTCCTATCCATCTGCTCTTAACGGACATAGTGATGCCCAAAATGGGTGGGCCTGAATTAGCGACCGAACTGGTGAAAATGCGCCCAGATCTCCGTGTATTGTTGATGTCGGGTTATGCTGGGGATACTATTATCGATCACGGTGGTGTCGGCAATGCCGCGTTCATCGCCAAACCGTTCACGCGCGCGGGATTGGCCCGCCGTGTCCGCGAAGTACTGGACGCGAAGTGAAAAAAAGTAGTCGGTAGCCAGTAGTCAGTAGCCAGGAGCGTTTGCCGATCGGAGAAAGGATGATAGCAATATGCCATCTGTTATAAATATTCTCCCTGACTTAGATGCGACCGGATTTTTCTACTGTCTACCGTCTACTGTCTACTGTCTACTTCTTTCGCTTTGAACACCATTCACCTAAAATACGGCCGCGGCAGTATCCCGTTCGAATATGACCCGGACCGCTTCCAGGTTTTGTCGAAGAAATCACGCCTGGCTGCCTTAACCGACGCGCAGATCGGCGCGGCGTTGGATGCGCCGATCGGTTCGCCGCCTTTGTCCGAAATTGTCCAGGCGGGTGATTCGGTGCTACTGGTTGTGTCGGACGCCACGCGCGAAACCGGCAGCGCGCAGATCGTGAATCTGTTAGTGCGCCGCCTGATCGAGAACGGAGTCATGCCGGGCGACATCAAGATCATCTTTGCCACCGGAACCCATCGCGAGGTGACTCCCGCCGAACAACGCGAACTACTCACTCCCTTTATCGTGCAACGCATCGGCACGCTGGTCCACAATGCTTTCGATGATGCGGCAATGATCGACCTGGGCGAATCGATCGACGGGGTTCCGATCCGGGTCAATCGCGCGTTACGCGACTTCGACCGAGTTATCACCGTCGGCGTGATCGGATTTCACTATTTTGCGGGGTTTTCGGGCGGGCGCAAATCGATCTGTCCCGGTCTGGCGGCGGCCGATACCATAAAAGCGACGCATCGGCTGGCGTTGGATTTTGATAAGTTAGGACGGCGCGAAGGGGTCGGCACGGCGCTATTGGAGGGTAACGCGGTGAATGAAGCGTTGGAACGGATCACCGCCTTGGTCCCGCCCGCGTTCGCGGTCAATAGCATCATCAACGACGACGGCAAGGTCGCGGCCGTCTACGCCGGTGATTGGCGTTTGGCCCACCGCCAGGCCTGTGCGGACTACTTGGCTGAACACTCGATCCAGATTCACGAAAAGCGTGATCTGGTCGTGGTCAGTTCCGGCGGCTGGCCCTATGACATCAACCTGATCCAAGCACACAAGGCGTTGGAGATGGCATCGTATGCTTGTAACGAAGGCGGCACGATCATCTGGCTGGCCGAATGCCGCGAAGGCCTCGGCCGTCCGGATTTCCTAAAATGGTTCGAAGCGAAGGATTCGCATGCACTGGTCGAACGCCTCCGCGACGATTACGAGATCAACGGCCAAACGGCGTGGTCATTGATGCAGAAGACCGAAAGATTTCGCATTCTCCTAAAGAGCCAACTGCCGACGGATGACCAAACGAGAATGCGTATTGATTCCCCTGCCGTCGCCCTGGCGGAATTGTCAGTCATCCCGGGGTTTCTGATCCCGCACGGCGCCCAATTTCTGCCCGACCTAGCCCGCATTTCTCACGCGGCGTAGGTGGAGAGTATTTTGGCGGGGGATAGGTGGAGTTACTTCATATTCAAACGAATTTTTAGGGTGCGGGGTTGATGGTGTTAGAGTGGCGGACGAGTTTTGGGCGGGTTGGTTGGCGTGGGCGGGAAGGAACGCGAATTCTCCCGACAGCTCGGCCGCTCCGGTGTGGAGCCGGAGTCGTGGGGTTGGGGGCCGGGGAGAGAAGGGCGCGAGTTGGGTTAGAAATTTCGTTACTCATCAACACGTGTATTCAATACGTCACGAATAATTACCAGGGCTCGACCAGCGT
>JBDSEC010000245.1:0-12841 GCA_039920205.1 Pyrinomonadaceae bacterium | reverse complement strand
CGCTTCGGATCGAAAGCATCGCCCGCGACCTGGGGATGAGCGTCTCAGGCTTTCATCATCACTTCAAATCCGTTACTGCGATGTCGCCCGTGCAGTATCAGAAACAGCTGCGTTTGCAGGAAGCGCGCCGGTTGATGCTCGGCGAGGATATGGATGTGGCCAGCGCCGGATTCCGCGTAGGATATGAGGATCCATCGTACTTTAGCCGCGAGTACAAAAAGCTGTTCGGCGCACCGCCCCAACGCGACATCGCGCGCCTGCGCGGCGATCTGACAGAAGCCCGACCGTAGGTTTAGAGGCGGTCTTTGACCGCCGGATCTCCGACGCGAGGCCTGGTCAGAACCGGAAGCGGTAGCGACGGGTTCTTCTCTTGTTGTAATCGTATGTAAGAACCCGTCGCTATCGCTTTCGGTTCTGACTCAGCCAATTAGCGGCAAATTTCTTTCGGTTAGAGTAGAATAGCGCTGGCTCGGCCCCCCCGCCGCGGCAAATCTTTTATTTTCATTTATTCTTGAGGTCGATTACGGAGATCAAGTCTATCCATCCGGTTGTAATTGCGGTACTCAGCGGCAAGGCGCCGCCGAATGCCGTCCAGGCGGCGGCGCGTGGAATGCTGCCGATCCCGCAGGCCGATCTGTTGGAAGTATTGGTCGGGCTCAGCCACGGGGAGAACCAAGAGATCGCCACCACGGCGACCGCGACCTTGGCCGGGCAGGATACCGCCGGCTTTGATGAACTGGGCGCATCATTAGAGACCGCGCCTTCGGTTTTAACTTACCTGGCCGCCCGCACCGATCTTCCGCGGCCGGTTTTGGAAGCCATCACGATCAATCCGAATACTCCGGACGAAGCCATCACCGCGCTGGCCATGACCACGACCGATGGTTCGGTCTTAGAGATGATCGCGTCGTTCCAACAGCGATTGATCCGCGCACCGTTGATCATCGACGCCCTGCTGAACAACCCCGCCCGCACGCCTGAATCCGAACGCCGGGCCCGCGAAACCAAGCAGGAATTTTTCGAGAAGGAACGCGGTGCGCAACAGATCGCCGGCGAATTGCGCGCGCGCGGCCAGAATGCCGCGGCGGAATTTGTCGAAAATTCAGAATCGTTGCGCGAACCTGGCGGCCTTACGTTAGATGATGCCTGGCTGATCGCGAAACATATCGAAGTCGAAGACGACGAACTGGACGATTCCTGGCTGGCGCTGGAGATCTTAGAGGAACTACAAGAAGAGACAATAGAAGAGCGCGCCGCCCACGCTGCCCGGTTGATCAGTGAAGCGCACCTAGGGAAAGATGAAGTCACGGTCGAACGCATCTCGCTGATCCGCCGGATCATGCTGATGAACATCAAAGACCGCGTCAAGTTGGCGATGAAGGGCGACCGCGAAGCGCGCGGCATTTTGGTGCGCGATTCGAACAAGATCGTCGGCACGGCGGTGATCAACAACCCGCGCATCACGGAACAGGAAGTGGAAAAGATCGCCGCCATGCGCACGGTTGCGGACGAGGTGCTGCGCCTGGTCGGATCGAACCGGGCCTGGGCGCGGGTCTATCCGATCATGCATAATTTGGTGCGCAACCCGCGCACCCCGTTACCCACGTCGATCAACATTTTGCCCCGGATCCTAACCCGCGATCTAAAAGCGATCACGCAAAACCGCAACATTTCGGAAGCCGTGCGCCGCCAGGCCCAGCGGCTGCTCAGCGCCCGCGAGGGACGCTGAGCTAGGACTGGTTACTTTCGCGGTATGGGTAGATCGGTCGAGTTGCCGAAGGCGTAACTAACGAACGCGCCGTTCGAACTGTTCAGGATGTACCAGGCGCCAATGCGATAGACCGCGATATCCAGTTTCCCATCACCGTCATAATCCGCCGGGGACGGCGTGTCACCAGTCGTCCCAAATGACACGCCGCTGAAGGTATTCGTCGCACTGTTGATGAAGTACCAAGCGCCCGCGCGGAAAACCGCGGTGTCCGTCTTGCCGTCACCATCGAAATCACCGGGCGTAGGGGTGTCGGTGCCGATCCCGAATTGGCTGGGCACGTACGCTCCGTTCGAACTCTGCAAGACATGCCAACCACCGCCACGGAAAACCGCGATGTCCGCCTTACCGTCACCATCGTAATCGCCGGGCACCGGCCGGTCGGTGTCGATACCAAACGCCTGACCCGTTACCGTATTGTCTGAACTGCGTAAGACATACCATCCGCCGCCGGCCGGACGATAGACCGCCAGATCGGCCTTTCCATCACCATCGAAATCCGCTGGGACCGGTCGATCACCATTAGCGCCGAACTGTTGCGCCGTGAAGGCACCGGTCGAACTGGACAATTGATACCAGTAACCGTTCGCCGGCCGGAATACGGCAATATCGGCCTTGCCGTCACCATCGTAATCGGCCGCCACGGTGATGTCGCCGTTCGCGCCAAATTGGCGGGCAGCAAATCCCGCCGTGGTTTGCAGTAGATACCAGTTTCCCTCGCTCGGTCGAAATACGGAAACGTCGCTCCGGCCATCACCATCAAAATCAAACGACACTTTCGCGATCCGTTTGATCTCCACATCATTGCCCGTACCGCCGTGATAAGTAACGCGAATGTTGATCCCCCCAGGCGTCGATAAGGTCGCGCCTTCGGGAAGATTATTAAATGTGCCGATCACCGCATCGGTCCCGTCATTGTTAATGATGCGGTAAACATCACCGATCGCGGGCACAAAGCCGCTGAGCGGAATGGGCAACAGATCGCACCCGCCCAGGTCAACTACTCCCGTAACATTTATCTGATCGTATCCGGTACCGGTGGTGTTGCCCTGTTCTTTGATCGCGACGATACTGCCGGAGCTCATGGTCACATTGCCTTGCACACTCAGGATCCCGGTCGGCGACGTCAAGGTGCCGGCGCCGATCCCACCGGCGGTGGCCGTTACCCGTCCCACCGTGCCCGTGCCCCCTAATCCTCCACCGGTCACATTGATCACCGTTGCCGTGGCGGTTCCATCCACAATGAAAAAACCGTTGGCCACCGTGGTGGGTCCGGAGTAACTGCTGCTGGTAGCCAAACCGGCGCCGCCCGTTCCATTTTTCGTCAATCCGCCCGAACCCGACATCGTGCCGAGAATAGTGTTACCCGCGCCATCGATGGTCAAGAGATTGCCGCCGTTAGACACGGACAAAATAGTTATCGTCGCCCCGACATCGCACGTGATCGTGACAGGCCCACCTAGGGTGAGAAAGGTATTGATCGCCTGGGTTCCCGAATTCACCGTCAATGCAGTTGTGAGCGTGAACGGGTTTCCGCCAAAGGTGTAACTTCCGCCGGTTACCGACAAAGAATGAAAGCTGGTGAACAGGAAGAAATTGTTACTCGTCGTAAATTGGGTGACACCATCCGGAAAGACCAGGTCATCACCCGCAACCGGAGCGATGTCACCAACCCAGTTTGCCGCCGTGTTCCAATTCCCATTCGCACCGCCGCCGTCCCAAGTCTTGGTCGCGGCTTTTGCCGATTGAGAAAGAAAAAGCATCGCGGCGGCCAACGCGAAAACGCTTACCGCTCGGCTGAAGAATTGGGTACGTCTGTGGTTCATGAAATTTGTCTCCAAGTGATGAATGCTTGTCGAAGTACGCCTGAATATAGCCGTCACGGCCGCGTTTATCAAATCGCGAATTGATCGCGTTCTAGAAAATTGGCGGTTTTCGAGTTAGACAGTGGCTAGGGTCGAGGCTTCAGCTAAGCCGTGGGGCTTTAGAAGTTAGCGGCCATTGATTAGCGGTGAGTGGCCCGGTGGATGAGGTCGGTACTGCCTGCCATAGAAACTATGCAAGCCGCGTCGAGGCAGCAGCCGAGTTTTGATTCCGCAGATCGTCACCACTACCCCTTCAGCACCAAGTCTATCGCGCCCGCGGCGATCTTCTCGGCCCTGAGATGTCGCCGACGTCGATTGAATTCACTATGCCTGTGCTAGTCACCGATTTTGGGTAGGTATTGCGGATCCCATCAAAAGTGTCGGCACTTCACTAATAGCCGCTCACGATTATTCTTACGCCCGGATGCATAAACACTCACGAGCCACGCCGACGCGTTTGACCGTGGCTATGAATAAAAATGTGATCCGTGGCGCACTAACATAGCTTGCCTAAGAAGGTTTTCCTACTCGCGTGCTCTGGTACCGTAAACCGCGGAGCGAAGTCAATCGTGCTCAGCAACCGAAAACCCAAGATCTCCGTCTCGACCGCCAACCCAACGCAACTCGCCTTTAACGGTGTCCCGGATATGTTCTAGATCGCGATGGATCCCATTCAGAGCGAATATGATCGCCTCGATCGGATCCGAGCCCCACGATGTCCAGAACCGATCATAGACAACACCCGAAATACGATAAACACATTCAACTTGGTCAGTTATTTCTTCCGATATCCGCGGCAGACCGATCTCTATGATGACTTCTTTCTCATTACCATTTGGATCAATGTGAAACAGGCGTCGCGCGGCAATCACGTCGCCCACATCCGGCGGAATCATCGATGCGTCAGCGATCTCCTCCAAACGCTCGCATAACGCATAAGTAGAGCCAGCCAAGTCGGCCAAAACCGGTTTGCCGGGTATCTCAAGAACGGTCCAGGCTCGCTCGACGGTAGCGACAACGCTCGCGACGTCTTCACGGGGAAATTCACCTGCATTTACCCGGAGAATTGCCTTGAGCGTAAATAAGCCGCCACCAGCACATCTAACACGGGTTTCAAGTGACTTGCTAAACCAACTGAGGGCCTTGTTACTATCACCCAAATTCTCCCACACTTGGCCAATGGCGCTTTCCAACTCTGCTTTTAGGTTCGATGGTTCCGTGACGTGTTCCAGCGCTTCGAGCCAGTCCTGCTTCGCTTCGTTAAGCGCGCCAGCCGATTCCTTGATTTTTCCACGTTCATAGAACGCCACTCCCTTTTTCCCGGGCAAGTCGTATTGCAGTAGATCCTCGATCTCGGCGATCGCCCCCTCGAGATCTTTACGGATATGCGCATTGGAGATTCTTTGTCGCGCTTCTGAAATCTCTTTTCCTAAAGTGTCTGTCGGCCCGGCCGGCTCCGGAGCTGGACCAAACCCGAGATACCCTTCTTCTCTGCCGTCCCAGATCAGCCTAACTTGGTGGCTGACGCTGAGGTGATCTAGATATGACGGGATGACCGTCAGCGCGAGTTGCAAAGATTGAACGGCATCGATTCCATAGATATTCCGTAGACACTCGTCGCCCAAGCCCTTGATCTGAAAGGGACATTCGAATTCAGGTGACTCGGCCGACGGCAAAGGCTTTCCGAGCAAAACCTGAACCTCGCATCGGTTTCCTTCAGAATCGAGATAGTAAAGATCTCGGCATCCAATGATTCTTTCCAGAGAGTGATCAGACATAGTCAATTAAGGTTAGCAGCTTACCGGTCTGGCTCGTCTCAGTCATCGGCAGTCGAACCGTCGGAATTGAATTTACTCCAAGCCGCTGCTAGCGGTTTGCGGTGATTTAGTTCGGGAAAGGATTCATACACCAAATTTAGCAGCACGGTATCTATCCGGCCGATGGCGCGGCCTGAACCAGTTTGTAATGCTTCAAAATCTTCAGATGAACATCGCCCGATAAAATTATATGTAGCCAGACTTAATCCGCCAATCGCACTTAGCAACTGCTTCCCAACCGCAATCGTTTTTTGTTTGTATATTGCATTCGGAACGTTTTATGTTCGGCTAAACTTTAATTCACTGAAGATAGAACGATAAGCAATTCCTCGTTACTTAGTTAACTTTCCTTCCTCGTCTGCTATGAACTGTTCGATCGCGCGAATCGCACGAGCCAAATCATTCAAGTCGGGCTGGCCCGGCACTGCGAGGAGCCGCCATGAACGCTCCACCAATGTCTTTACCATTGGCACATCCTCAGAATAAATGTCGCCACCACCGCATTTAAGGTATGGAAGCAATGCCAGGCATCCAAAGTCTTCGCTGGCAAGACAGGTTTTCATTGACCGTCGATACCATTGGATAGCTTCATCGTGCTCCCCCAACTTCTCACAAGTGCGGCCGATAAGTTGTTGAAGATCATGTCGGCCGAAAGTCCCCCCTGGCCGGTAGTTCAGACCTTCAATATAGCGCTCTTGTGCGCCGCGGAAATCGCCTAATTGTTCCTTGATCTGTGCGGCGTGCCAGCAGGCTTGGGCTTTGACTTCGGAACTCCCGCCGGCCATTAAGGTACTGATATGAAACTCCGCCGCCGCGATATCGTCGGCGTAGCGAGCTGCATAGATCGATCGGAAGTACTCGATTGCATCTTGCTCAGTAATCATCGATACCTCATTACGTCAACGCGGCGACTCAATTTGTATCTCGCATGTCGGGATGAATGGAATCTTTCATAAGTTTGTCAAACCACCGATCTAGTTTGGCGATCGCATTTGGCAAGTCATTTAGATCTGGCGGGTCGGGAACCTCAAGCATTTGCCACGAGATCACAACCAAAGCTTCGATCAAGGGCTGGTCGACATTATCGATCGCACCGTTACTTACACGCAAGAAATGCGTCAACGCCAAATTACCGGAGAACTTGCCATCCTCGGAGCAAATTTGCAGCGCGGATCTAAGTGATGCCAGTGCCCGATCAACCTCACCCAACCTCTCATTTGCAACTGCCAACCTTCGACAAAGTTCAAATCGAAGAAAGCCGCTTCCTCCTTTAATGTCTAATGCCTCTTTCCAATCTCGCACGGCGTCCGCTAAGGCGCCTTGCGACTCGCTTATCTCGCCTCGATAATAAAGCCCGGTCATACGCACACCCGGAGAATCATCACGTATCAGCCTTCCAATTTCCTCAAATGCGGTGTCAAAGTCATTTGCTGCTTGGGCGCGGGTGATTCGCATCTGTATTTCCCACAATTCACGCGTATCCATCATTTGTTATCCCGAACCGCGAAGCTCGTTCGGTCTTTTATCGGGGCAATAGGAATTCAGACGCCGGGACCCGGTACGCCATATTGCCAGCGATTCTATCCTACAGTTTTAGGTATTGGGGGGAATCCGAGATTGCCAGACTCACCGCCCAACCAACTTAGTGTTCCGTCCAACTGGTTCCGCAAGTGCTCGAGTTCGATCCCGACCATGATCATCGCGCCCTGCAACGCGTCGATCTCATCCACGCCGGCGCCGAAGAGTCGCTTGTCAATCCCGGCGCCCGTTATTCGATACGGACTGTAGAAAGTTGGCGCGGTCCCAATTGTTATTCCTGCGTTCGATCCAACACTAATGGGTTACGCTATTGCGTTCTCACATTTCGTCATAACCGATTCCGCCGGTGTGCACCAAGAGGCCTTGGCGCTGGGTAAGCAGGTCGTTGCTTGCCGTGAGGATGGCGAATTATACCAAAATAGTCCTTTGCTTCAGGTCGTGCGTCCGCCATTCCGAAGGCTCTTACCAGTTGTCGCTCAATTATCGGATGCCGCCGGACTTTCACACCCGCCAAGTGATTGTAAGTATTATCGAAACGGGCGACTCCACGGCAAAATCCTATGCCCGTGCTTTGATTGAATTCGCGAATAATGTTTAGCGACCGTGCGTTGAAGTCAGGCTTTTTTACTCCAATTGTGACTTGTCCTCGTAATGTCGATGGTCAATTTCCGGATACTTACTGTAGATCGGTGCCAAGAGTTGGGAATATATCTTCCCAACGGCATGACCAGCAGACAACTTTAATACTTCGAAGTCTTCTTCCGTGCAGTAACCTTGGCAATCGTAAACCGCACCACTGATCTCGTTGAGAGCCTCGAGGCCGTGATTCCGACAAATCAATGCTCGTTCTCGACTCATTTCAATTCCACCGGGCATCGACGCATTAACCTTGGAATTAAGTGAATTCGGTCTTGAAACCCGGGAATTCTGGTTTTTCTCCACAAATTGAAGATCGCGTAAATGATTCAACTCCGGATAAGCTGAAAAAATGGCCCGCAGGAGTTGGTCGTGGACGGCCCCGATGGACAGTCCCACCCCCTTTCTGAAGGACTCATACTCCTCAGCGGAGCACTGTCCCTCACATGCATGCAACAACGCTGTAAGCTCAGTGATGGCGTTCATCGCATGATGCTTTACAGCCGCAGCACAATTCTTGTCTATCATAGCCATCCTCTGCATTCGTCATAACATTTATGATATTCGGAGCTCTGACGATCTCCGGTCGGTGATTTTAGTAAATGTTGGCATTTGTCCCAGCATCTCTTATCTTCGTCGGGGTCGGGTGGTTCCGGCTGCCATAGCGGCGGGATTCTTGGATACGGCGTATATCTGGGTACATATTTCCAATTATCCGCCATTGGGAACGGCATTGGCGGAGGCAATGGAGCGGACGGCGGACCGGGAACGAATGGTGGCGAAACGTCGCAGGCTCCGCCTCCTCCGTTACAAAAACTATATCCGGCGTATCCGCCAAGTCCGGCTCCAATTGCACCACCGCCGATGGGTCCGAATATAAGACCGCCGGCTGCGCCGACAAGAGCCCCTAGACCTCCGCCAGAAAGTGCTCCAGCGGGTCCCGCCACAACTAGGCCACCGCCACCACCAATTTGAATTCCCAGCTGAGCGCCAATGGCTGGGCCAAAAGCAGCTCCCAGGCCTATCCCAATTGCCCCACCGATTCCCGCGCCGACCAGAGCCCCAGTTACGGGATCACATCGTCTTAATCCAAATGGATCTCTGAAACGGAGTGGGTTGTTCCGCACATATCCGTAATAGTTAATATCCCCACCCAGAAACCCGATCGGGTCTTCGCTGATGGAACGTCCGAGAGTTGGGTCGTACCAGCGCGCGCGGTAAAACATCAACCCGGTTTCCGGATCCATCTCGCGCCCGGTGAAACCGTAACGGGTGGGCAGTGTGCCGGTCTGCCGGCCGTATCCGTCATAGGTTGCGGACGCGGTGACAGAACCGTTGGCGTCGGTTAACCCCACGGTGCTGCCCAGGTGGTCCTGCAGGAAGTAGGAAGAAGCGCCGCCGCTGGTACGTTTTAGCTTGTTGTCGATCCCCGGGCCGTTGATGTAGGTCGTCTGTGCGCCCGATGAATTCTGGTCCAGAATCACATCCTGTCCGTCGTACGTATAGCTCTCGGTCCCGCCGGTTTTTGACCGGCGCTCGATCCGCCGGCCGAGCGCGTCATAGGCATAGGTGATCGTCCGGTAGGATACCGGCCGCCAGCCCGGCTTCACCACGCGCACCAGCCGATTCTCCGCATCCCAGTAGAAATACCAACGGCCCGCCGCATCAAATCGACTGGTCATGTTGCCATTCGCATCGTAGGTATATTGTGCCGATTGGGTCGAGACTAGCTTGTTGAACGGCTGCAACCCGTAGGTCGCGCTCAGATGCGACGCGGTCCGGTTGCCCACGCTATCGTATGTGTAACTCTCGTTTGAACCCGCAGAGTTAGTGGCCGAAGTCAATCGATGCACCTCATCATTAACAAACGTTCGCGTGCGAGCGGGTTCGGTGATCTGCGTGATATCGCTTGCCGAATTGTAACTGAATTGAAAATCGTTGATCGTCGAGCTTCCTATGGCATTTTTCAGCTCGGTCAACCGGCTGATCCGGTCATAGCTGGCCGAGGTCGTGATGCCATTTGGAAGCGTCCGCGAAGTGGGACGGTTGATCGCGTCGTAGTTGAACCCATATACCCCGCCGGCGTTGTCGGTCATTTGCTGGAGGCGATTTGCATTGTCGTAAGTGTCGTAGGTGATCCCGACTGTAGCGCCCAATGCGAGGCTCGTCCGATTGCCGTTGGCGTCGAAGGTATAAGCGATGGTCCGGTCAAAAACATCGGTAGTGTTTACCACTCGTCCACGGTGGTCGTAAACGAACGAGACCGGTCCGTTCTGATTGGTGGCGCTGACCAAACGCGAGATCTCGTCGTAGTTGTAGGTCGCCCCTGTGCTGTCCGCGTAGGTGATATTGTTTAGGCGATTCAGTTTGTCGTAGGTGTAATTGGTGACCGTGCCGTTGTAATCGGTGCGCTGAACCAAGTTACCCACCGGATCGTACGAGTAGCCACGCGTGCCGCCACCGCGAGTCAGGCTGGTAACCCGTCCTAGCGCGTCATTTGCGAATTGGTATTCCTGTAATAACGCGTCAGTGACTTTGAGTAACTGATGCCGCTGGTTGTACTGGAACTTGGTAGTTTGAGAAAGCGGATCCACGACCGTATTGACGCGATTAACGTCGTCATAGGTGTAGTTCGTAAATCGCCCCGCGGTATCTTTGTACTTCTTGATCCGCCCAAGCGCGTCGTACTCGACGAACTCCTCGTACAAACGCGGAGCCGTGACTGAAGCTGCCGGGTAAGTAACCTTTTTCAATCGCGAGAATTCGTCGTATTCGTAATCGGTTTGTTGCGAAAGAGCATCAGTACGGAACGCCAACTGGGACATTGGCGTGTAGCCGAAGGTCGTGACGTTGCCCAGCGGATCCGTGATCGACTTCAACCGGAAGTCTAATTCGGTGTCGTAGTAGGCATAAGTGGTGATCTTTCCGCGCGCGTCCTTGGCCGAGGTCAATCGGCCAGCTAGGTCGTAAACATTCTCGACAAAATTGTGCGCCGGGTCGGGGTAGATCGTTTTCTTGGCCCGGCCAACCAAGTCGTATTCAAATTGCGTCGTTAGAATAACGGACGGACCAGCTTGTGTAACTCCATCGGAAACCGTTTTTAGCCATCCGCGAGGCCAATAGGTGAATGTCGTCGCGTGCCCGAGCGCATCGGTCTTGGTGAGCAGATTCGGTCCGTTTTCGTAATCAAATGTCGTGATGTTAATCGAATCCGTCCGAGCGTCTTTCACACTTGTAATTTGCCCGCGTGAATTGGAGGTGAAAGTGGTGGTTTGGTTGAGCGCGTCCTTCACCGTCAGCAGATTTCCTAACGGGTCGTAAGTCATCGTTGTAACGCCACCCATTTGGTCGTTCGCGGTCAACAACTGCGAAAAGGAATTGTAGGTGTATGTACGCGTTCCATCCAGATCGGTCCTGGTCAGCGCATTGCCATTCGCATCATAAGTTGAGGTCGTCAATTGATTCAACGCGTTGGTCTTAACTAACACATTGCCTTTGTTGTCGTAAGTCCATTGTTGAACCTCGGAACTACCGCCACTGCACCCACACGAACCTTCGACCCTCGTAACTAGCTTTGTGCCATTTATTGTCTGGTAAGTGAATTTTGTTACCCGGCCTTCGGCGTCGGTTACATCGGTCTGACTCACACCTAGGTCGTTCACAGTCACGTAGTTCAAGGAGTATTTATCTACACCACCCTGACGTTCCGATGTGATGGCCCGGCCGTTGCCGTCATAATCGTGATGTTCAACAACATGGTTCATCGCATCGGTTACAGTCGTCATGAGCTGCTTACCCGAGATCACCGTGTGACCAAACGTAAATTTAGAACCGTCTGGATAGATAACGGATCGGAGCGCCAACGCATCATCGCCCGTTCCGTCATAAAAATAATCGGCAATCGTTCCCACACTGTCGCTAACATGAGTGATGCGACCCATGGTGTCAGTTGTAACTGAAATGGAACGGCCGAAGGTATCGGTAACCGCAGACAAGTGCCCCGCGCCGTCATAAGTCAAGGTAGTCTGATTATTGTTGCGATCGATCAGCGAACTGAGGCGTCCCAGCGAATTGAATTGATGAATGCTCCCGTCCTTGAACGTGACGGTGAAAGTACCGTCGGAATTAGCGACGGTGGTACCGTAAAAATTCGTGGAGATGGGCTGAAAAATATTGGTTGCAGTGGTAATTCGGCCGCCGTGAACGGTACGCCCATCGCTGAGGACAAGGCTTACAACGTGGTCCTCATAAAGGTAGATCCGTTCATCATAAATGGTTGACCAACCCGGACCAAACACCCCCGAGACCTGGCGACTACTATTGTAAGTTCGCGTGAAATCAATGCTTGGACCAACCCCAGGTAACTGATAATCGGTTTGCTGCAAGTACATGTTGCCATTGGTCACGTTTATCGGTGCACCGACCCGCGAATTGCAGGAGGCGGCCCCGGCGTCTTCTCCGGCCTCATTGATTATGAATAGATGAACGGTCGCGAGTGCGGAGAGAGAGCCCCAGTTGTCCTGAATTCGATAGCTGAATGAGTCGTAACCCGTAAAGTTAGTCGAAGTGGGAAAGAAAACACCAAGCCCAGGGGTGTTATGTTGAAACGTGCCATGATTAGGCGGGATATAGCCATTGTCTGTAAAGAGAATTCCATCGCTATCAGCATCGAAGTCGTTGGCGAGAAACGGTCCGACGATACCGACGGGGCCGCGAACGACATAGAAGTCATCGACGGCAACGGGCGGCGCATTGTTGACGATTATCGTGACGGTTACGGCGTCGGAACAGTTGCCAGTTCCCGCGCAAGCCCGATAAACAAAGCTGTCAGTGCCAGTGAACGCGGATTTGGGACGTACGTATACATTCCGAGCGGTGAGATGCCACTCAAGATGCCGTGATCGACCGAATCGTCGATCTGGATGGAATTTGTGAAGCCGCCGGTGGGCGGCGTGTCATTATCCAGGATGTTACCAATACTCCTTACGCCATGAATGGTATAAGAATCGGGACTAGCGATCGGCGGAATATCAAACCGCGGACGAGCGGAGCTAGACCAGTCCGCAGTAACGATTAAAAGGCAGGTAACGCAAGTGGCCGCAACGCGAGCGAGTGAAGTTGACATGAGTTTCCCCTGATCTTTGAGTTATGTAATGCGTGGATCCAAATCTCACGGGTGTTCCAAAACACCGGCAAGGAATTCAATCCCAAGAATC
>JBDSEC010000244.1:0-9219 GCA_039920205.1 Pyrinomonadaceae bacterium | reverse complement strand
CTGGTAGATCTCGGACTGCTGAACGGTGGACGATTCCGCGGTATCGGACGAAGCACAGGCGGACAAAAAAATGGCCGTGCAAAGAATAAATGTCAGTAAAAGTTTCGTTTTCATTTTCGATGTTTTGGGATTGGTTAATTCCAAGGGTCAATCTGATTCCACTCTTCGGGCTTTGAACATGATATCTCAAACCGGTCATGGTGTTGAGTTTACACCAGGCGCCAAATGTGACGACGCGGCTACCCGCAGCGTTTGCGGTGGCTAGCCACAGTCAACTTGCCGTACGCGCGCAACGGTTGAGAGTAACGTCTTTCAGGTGTGATGAGCTTAGCCCAGAATCAACCTATCGAAAGCGTGCAACAGTTCAGAGTAACGCCTTTCAGGCGTGATGTCGTTTGCGATCACTCAACCTTTAAATAACGCGCAACAAGCCCGAAGGGCGGCATAGTGTAGCCCTGGGTGGAGCGCTTTTTGCGTAGCCCACGGAGGGCTCAATAACAGTTCGGAGCCCGCAGGGCGGCAGCCGCTTGGGACATCCCGTGACCGTTGGACACGGAAAACATAGTGCCATTTCAGACCAACTCGATCTCATCTGGGATCCATGGTGTACGCAAAAGGCGGCTGCCGCCCTACGGGCTGGCTGGTGGTGAGTTCCAAAGTATTTGGATATGAATGCGCAATTTGAGTCAAAGCCCGAAAACATCACCCTCGATGCTCGAAACAGTTGCGCGCTTACGGTAAGTTGCGGATTGGTCAAGTGCATCACGCCTGAAAGGCGTTACTCTGAACTGAAGCGCGCTTACGGTAAGTTGATTGCGTGCAAAGACCATCACGTCTAAAGGCGTTACTCTGAACTACTGCGCGCTTACGATAAGTTGGATGAAAGTGGGTACTAAACCGGCAAGCGATTGACAATTCGCGCCTCAACGCGCAACTCTTACATTTCGTTGTCGATTATCAATTGTCAATTTTCAATTAATTAATGCGACTTTTCCACGGAACCGAAAACGCCAGCATCATGCGCCCGACGGTGTTGACCTTGGGCGTTTTTGATGGGCTTCATCTGGGTCACCAATTGGTGATGAAAACCGTCGTCGATCGCGCCCGCGCGACCGGCACGGTGCCGACGGTGGTTACGTTCGATCCGCATCCTCGCGCGGTACTACATCCCGCCTCGGCTCCGCCACTGCTGCAAACTTTCGATCAGAAAATGGAGGCTTTGGCATTGCTGGGGATCGAACAGACGATCGTCATTCGATTTGACGCGGCGTTCGCCAGTATTCGCGCAGAGTCATTCTTGCGGGAAGTTCTGCGGCAGAGGTTGCAGGCACAGGAAGTGTACTTAGGTCATGGCTTTGCCTTTGGCCACCAGCGCGAAGGCAACATCGACCTGCTGCGACGGGTGAGCGGCCAGATGGGTTTCGTGGCCGACGAAGTGGCGGAAGTCACGCTGCGCGGCCGCCGCGTTAGTTCTAGCCGGATACGTGAATGTCTTTCACTGGGGAAAGTAAATTTGGCGCGCCGCATGTTGGGGCGACCCTACGGCGTCGAGGGCCAGGTGGTCCACGGACAGGAGCGCGGCCGTTTGCTCGGTTTTCCCACCGCCAATATATTTCCACACAACCGGGTTATCCCGCACAACGGGGTGTATGTGACGGCGACACTGATCGAAGGCGCTTGGCGACGCAGCGTAACCAACGTCGGGGTGCGGCCGACGTTCGGTGACAGCCTAGAACCATCGGTGGAATCGTTCGTGATGGATTGGACTGGTGATCTCTACGACGATGTAGTGCGGGTTCGCTTTCTGCATCGTTTGCGTGATGAACAAAAATTCGCGGGTCTGCCCGAGTTACAAGCTCAGATCGAAGCGGACCGGAAACGGGCCGAGAGTTATTTTGCGCGGCGTGGAGTTGGGGCGTCGCTGGCGATCGTATAAGCGTACGACAAGCTGTTAGCTTGTCGAATCTACTTTCCTAACAAGTCCCTTAGAATGAATCGAGTCCTTTCCGAACGGAGAATCGACTGACAGTCTGTCGTACCCGGGTTGACCGCTCGGAGCCCCGGCCGCAACCAGACCGTAAACCTTTGACCGGGCTCGCTGCGAATGTTGCGATCGACAGACTAACAGTCTGTCGTACACCACTGAACCTTTGCAGTTACCTCAGCGTTAACACTATCATCAAGAGTGCGAGCAACGATCAGTGCCTGGCGTTGATCATACTTGCGCGCAAATTGGCTTTTTATGGTAGTTGCTGAAGAAAAATTTAAGATATCGGCCAGTAGTGGGCGGCCGCCCCAGGTCTATTCCCCCAACACCATTGGGAAACAAGCGAAACCCGCGCTTATCGGTGCGGGAGGATCGGCGGTTCGCGAAACCGAAGCTGAATCGTTTCCGAGATCGGGACGCATTAGTGACTTTTTCCGGCTTCTCCGTGTTTCGCGGGTCTTGAGCACGCTGGTGCTTTACCTTTTCCTAGACAATTACGAAGTTCGTCACAAATTCAACCGCAAGTTCGCCGCGCGAAAAATGGAAGAGGCCCGGTCCGAAGGTCGTTGGGCCCATGCGCGCGAGCGGTTTTCCGACCTCGGGCGAATGCTCACCGACAAAACCGCCCGGGCGATCCGGTGGATCGTCTTTCGCGGAGTCACCGAACCCGAGAAGAAGACCATTCGCCTGCAGAAGCAGGGCGTTTGGTTGCGCGAGCAACTGATCGATCTTGGTCCGACGTTCATCAAAATGGGTCAGTCCCTGGGCACCCGTGCCGATCTGTTGCCGCTGCCCTATGTAAAAGAGCTAGAAAAGTTGCAGGACCAGGTTCCCCCTTTTCCCACCGATCAAGCGTTCGCGCGGATCGAGGCCGAACTGGGTCGTTCGATCAACGCGGCTTATGCCGAGATCGATCTGGAGCCGATCGCGGCCGCTTCGCTCGGTCAGGTTTACCGGGCGCGGCTTCATACTGGCCAAGAGGTAGCGGTTAAGGTTCAACGCCCGAACCTGCGCGGGATCATCGAACGGGACATCGCGATCTTGACCAAGATCGTTGGTTATCTGGATCGGTTTCCTTCTTTGAACGAGAATGCCGATTGGGCCGGGATGCTAGCCGAATTCGACGTCACGGTCCATGAGGAAATGGACTACACGGCTGAGGGGAAGAACGCCGACCGGTTTCGCCAGAGTTTCAAGGATTGGCGGGCGGTGGTCGTGCCGCGCATCTATTGGACCCATTCGTCGAAGCATCTGCTGACGATGCAGTTCATCCGCGGTACCAAAGTGACGGATCTCGAAGGGTTGAAGGCGCGCCGGATCTCGTCGGTCAAGG
Organism: Pyrinomonadaceae bacterium; assembly: GCA_039920205.1. GTDB lineage: Bacteria > Acidobacteriota > Blastocatellia > Pyrinomonadales > Pyrinomonadaceae > JBDSEC01. Next base: position 5,899 of record JBDSEC010000244.1, on the reverse strand, counting down.
TCAACCGATTGTTGATCAAGTCCTATCTGAAACAGCTGCTAGAGGATGGCTTCTTTCATGCCGATCCGCATCCCGGCAATCTGTTGGTGATGGACAGCGGCCATCTAGCCTTCTTCGATTTTGGCATGGTGGGCCGGATCACGCCCGAATTGCAATCGCGAATGATCGACGCTTTCTTTCACGTGGTTGGCAAAGACGTAGAAGGATTGGCGCAGGACTTGATCAACCTGAACTTTCTAAAGCCGGGGTTCGATCCGGAAAAGATCCGCCCCGTAATGGAAGGTTTGTTCCAGCACTATTTGAACCTGAAATTAGGCGACGTCAATTTTAAGGAATTGACCTATGACCTGGCCGAGGTGATGTACGACTATCCGTTTCGTCTGCCGTCGAATTTCACTTACATTATGCGGGCGCTGATGACGTTGGAGGGTATCGGCATCGTGACCGATCCGGGTTTTAGTTTCTTTGATACGGCTAAGCCGTTTGCGAAAGAGTTCATGTTGCGGCGCGAAGGCAAGCAATTCCGGCAACTAATGATCAACAAGTTGACGGGCCGTGACGAAGGCGGCCGGGTCGAATGGGCTAAGATGTGGAAGCTAGCTAAGATGGCGGCCAAGATGTATTTGGAAAAGTAAGCGATCAAATTACGATGCCAACTCCCCGACCAAGTGAAAGTGCGCCCACGGCCTATGATGATTTTGCCTGGTTCTATGACCGTCATTGGGTCACGGAGGTCGGCGAGCATTTCTTTTCAGCCGTTGACCAACTGTTGCTTCCGAACCTATCGCCCGGCGCCGAGATCTTAGATCTCTGCTGTGGCACCGGCCATTTGGCCTCCGACCTCAACGATCGGGGCTATCGCGTTATTGGCATCGATTCTTCGAAAGAAATGTTGAGGCTAGCGCGCGTTCATGCTCCAAAGGCCGAATTTGTCGAAGCCGATGCGCGCTCTTACCCTTCAACACGTCAGGTCGATGCGGTAACTTGCGTGTTTGACAGCATTAACCATTTCCTAAAGATCGCCGACGCTGAATTGGTCTTTCGAACGGCCCGCCAGGCGCTGAAGCCCGGCGGACAATTCCTTTTCGACGTGAATACCGAGCCGGCCTTTAGCCAACATTGGGAACAATACTATGCGATCGTCGAGGACGATCACGCCTGTGTGCTGACCGGTGAGTATTCCGATTCGAAACACCGCGCTTATTACGACATAACCCTGTTCCGTTTGCTTGACGGACAGTGGCGTAGATTCGATACGCGCATCGAGGAACGGTGTTATTCGATCGACGAGTTGAAAAGCGCGTTGCTAAACGCGGGTTTCGACGAAATTCGGGTTTACGCCGCCGATACTGATCTGGGTTTGACCGACCATACGGGGCGGGCGTTTTTTGTTTGTTCCTGATTATCTACGGGCCTTGAACCACACCGCTGAATCCCTTAATTCCTTAGAACGTCAACCTCGCCGACTTGGACCAATTCGATGGTAAAGGTTGAGGCCAAGCCCTCTTGGCTGCTCGTTGCACCTATGATACAATCTTGCGTATTCGCATTTGGGACATTTCAAATTATCAAGAGTGAGGGATCTCCATGTTTCTGGGACTTAGAACCGCCGTCTATCACGTAACCGACCTGGATGCCGCGACCGAGTTTTACACCCGAGTGTTGGGTATCGAGCCGTATTTCAAAGAACCGTTCTATGTCGGTTTCAACGTGGCTGGGTACGAACTTGGCCTGGACCCCGATCCGGCGAACACCACGGGCCCGGGCGGGGTAGGCGCTTACTGGGGCGTGGCGGATGCCCAGGCCGCGCTAACTTTTCTTTTGGAAAATGGCGGCCAGGAAAACGGTCCGGTGCAGGATGTCGGCGGCGGCATCCGCGTCGCATCCGTGTTGGACCCGAGCGGTAACGTCTTGGGCGTGATCGAAAACCCGCACTTTAAGCTACCCGACACCGCTTGATCCAAGGGGATCTGTCCGACCGCTTGCCTAATGACTTCGGGAAAGTATACTGGGTCCATCGGTTATTATTTGGCGCGGGGGCGATCACTTTTATGGATCAGTATGTCGAGCGGGTAGTGGATCTCACCGCACCGGACGCGAATGATATCTACAATCTTAGCGTCGAGGCGGCGCGTGAAGTATTGTTGAATCAGTCGGCCGCCGCACTTGCTCGCGAAAATGGGATCCGCGATTGAATATGGACTACGGACCGGCTGTGGAATTTTGACAATTGATCTGTGAGACATCGAGAGACGACGATAAGGGAATTAGTGCTTCTCGGCTTCAGGTCGAACGATTGCGGCAGATGAAACTTGAACACACGTTAATAGAACAAGTGGTTTGCGGTGTTTGCCAGGGGGAGAGTTGAGCAGTTCGTTTGACCTCGCGATCATCGGGTCGGGATTTAGCGGTAGCCTATTGGCCGCGATCGCCCGCCGACTCGGGCTTTCGGTCGTGTTGATCGAAAAGTCGAAGCATCCGCGCTTTGCCATCGGCGAATCCTCGACTCCGCTGGCGAATATCTTACTAGCAGAACTGACCACGAAATACGATCTTCCGCGGTTGCGCGCGCTTTCGAAGTGGGGTACCTGGCAAGATCAAAATCCCCATATTGCCGGCGGATTGAAACGCGGCTTTACCTTCTGTCACCACGAAAAAGGGAAACCTTTTGTTGCGGACGCCCAGCGGTCGAACCAGTTATTAGTCGCGGCCAGTCCAAATGATCGCATTGGTGACACACATTGGTACCGTGCCGCGGTGGACGAGTTGTTCATGCAAGAGGCAGTCGCGGCGGGCGCCGAGTATCTGGACCAGACGCGGTTGACGAAGATGACCATCGGGGCGTCGGACGTTCAGTTGGTCGGAACGCGCCTACGTGTGCCCGTCGATGTTCGGGCGAAGTTCATCTTTGATGCGACCGGACCGCGCGGATTTATTCATCACGCGGCGGGGTTGTTCAATCGTGGGTTCGTGGGGTTTCCGAATACGCAGGGGTTGATGTCGCATTTTTATGACGTGGGGAAGTTGGAGGATCTAAGATCCTATCAACTTTATGGCGAGGCTTGCCCATCCGCTATCGCAGGTGGTACTGACCTCATCGCCGGGGTTGAGTCGAATTCCGACCGAGATCTGTTGGTGAATGGATCAAGCAGCCAACTAAAGGCGGAACTCCAAACGGACGCGGAACTCAAAACGCGGATCGAACCGCCCTATCCGGTGGATGATGCGGCCGTGCATCATGTGTTTGATGGCGGATGGATGTGGGTGTTGCGATTCAATAATGGTTTGACCAGCGCCGGGATCGCCGTGACGGACGAGATGGCGGGGCATTTACGCTTGGCCACGGGAGAAAAGGCATGGGCCCGGTTGTTGGAGTACTTTCCTGGAATCGATCAGCAGTTCGCGGGTGCCCGTTTGGAACGACCGTTGATCTATAACCGTCGGCTTTCCTATTTGGCCAGCGCGACAACGGGCGACCGTTGGGCCATGCTGCCCTCCGCGGCGGGCTTTGTCGATCCACTATTGTCCACCGGATTTCCGCTTACGCTTTTGGGCCTTCAACGACTAGCGAATCTATTGGAACGTGATTGGGGAACTGATCGCTTTGCGGCCGGCATTCAGGATCATGCCGCCCGAACCGAACGCGAAGTGTCCGCCGCGGCGCGACTGGTCGCGGGCCTTTACCGCAACATGAATAACTTTTCGCGGTTCAGGGATCTGTCGCTGCTCTATTTTGCCGCAGCGAGTTTTAGCGAGACGGTACGGCGGCTCGGGAAACCCGAGTTAGCCGGTTCATTCCTGCTGGCAGATGATCCGAAATTTGGTCCGGCCGTGGCCGCCCTATTGGCCGCCGAACCTGCTAACGATAGCGATCTGCGTGCCCAGGTTTTAGCCTTGATCGAACCGTTCGATCTGGCCGGACTAACTCGCTGCGATAGAAAAAACTGGTACCCGGTCGATTTTGATGATCTGCGTGCGGCCGCCGGTAAAATTGAGGCCTCTTCCGAGTCGGTCGAAGGGCTGATCGCACGTTGCCAAACCGTGTAAGTGTGGGCAGCAATCGCTTTATCAAAATAGTCAAAAAAATTGCAAAAAACCGCAGGTTATTCGTCGTTTCTGCATGCTCATGTATGGTTATCAATCGGTCAAATTAGCACTTGACAGCCGAGAGTGACAGGCCTATGCTAACCCCATTGGTACACAACTTGGTTGTGGCTGTACCTGCGACATTCCGCTACACACTGGAGTTAATTGCGGGAGTGGGATCAACAACACTAGATCTTCTACAGCTACGGTTCATACGAACCATTTGAAAACACAGAGTTGGAGCTTTCCGGCTTGCGAAATCGCCCCATTGGGCTTGTCCCAATGGGGCGTTTCCGTGTCTGCTTTGCGGTTAACTTTCAAAATCTACCGAGGCGACATGCGCCGACACTCGCTTGCCGAAATCGGCCACCGCCACGTGTTCAGGATGCACCGTATAAGCGTCCAGTCCCACGCGGTCGCTGAAGACCGCAACCAAACCGGTATCGTACGAGCGGGGCAGTCCCAGTACATCACTTCCCACGGAAAAGTTCACGACATCAGGGATCAGGTTAGGTAGCCGGCGGAGCATGGCTACATGTTCTTCGCGTTGACCGGCCGAAACGTCGGACCGGTACTTCCACACCACAATATGAGTCAGCATAGGGTCTATTGGCTCTCGCACCATTCGCGGGTCACGCGATGGCGATAGTCGAACATCTTTTCCAGCCGAGGGGTAATAATTATCGGCGACATTAACCGGCCTAATGGTCCCAAGGGCGGCTGATACTCGACCTGGTCCCGCAAGAGCGCGCCGTCGGGATGCGGCTTAACAAAATGAGTATGTCGCCAGGCGTGGAACGGTCCTTTGATCTGAATATCCTCGAACAAATGCGGCGGATCGTAGCGCGTGTGTTCCGCCACCCAACGAAAACGCAGCAGGCCCAAGACCTTGGTCTCGATGATCGCCTGGGCGCCGGGCCGCAGGTCGGGCGCGGCCTGAATAATTTTGCCTTTTTCCCAGGGCGGCATCAACCGGCGAAACGCGTCCGGCAGTTCATGAAAAGCGAAAACCACCTCGGGCGTTGCCCGGATGACCGATTCTTTAATAAAGAGCATTAGTTGTAAAGCGGTCTGTGACTAGTGGCGCACATTCAGGTATTGATCGAACCAGGTCAGGGTTCGCTCCAAACGGTCCAACTGATGCCGCGGTTCGGTGAAACCGTGACCCTCGCGCGGATAACGCGCGAACACCGAAGTCACACCGCGCCGGCGCAGGGCCATATACATCTCTTCGGCCTGCGTGATGTGAACATCATTATCATTCTCGCCATGGATGAACAAGGTCGGCGTCTGTGCCGCCCGCACATACTTTAACGGGGACCGTTCCCACAGCAGCTCGTAGTTGTCCCACGGCATATTGCCAAATTCGGCCTGGATCAGATCTTGATAAAGCGATGTGCTGTAAAAGCTGATCAGGTTACTGACGCTGGCGACCGCGACCGCGGCTTTGAAGCGCCCGGTCTGCGTAATTATCCAATTGGTCATATAGCCGCCATACGAACCTCCGGTCACTCCTAATTGGTCTACATCGACCCAACTGAAACGCTTTACGGCATCGTCGACGCCGTCCATCAGATCGCGATAATCCCCGCCGCCCCAGTCGCGCAACGTGCCGTCCGAAAATCGTTGACCGTAACCAGCAGAGCCGCGTGGGTTGAAATAGAGCACGGCATACCCGGCCGCGGCCATCACCTGGAACGAACTATTAAAAGCGCCCCCATACGAGCCATGCGGTCCACCATGGATATTCAGCAAGCACGGGTATTTGGTGTCTGAACGCCAACCTTGCGGCTTCATGATCCAACCCTGTATC
>JBDSEC010000243.1:0-8982 GCA_039920205.1 Pyrinomonadaceae bacterium | reverse complement strand
ACCGTCGGTCTGGATCTGGGTACTAGCAAGGTCTCATGCATCGTGCTTGAGCCCGGCGACTCGGGCCTCTTAGAGGTGATCGGAATCGGTCAGGCGGATGCCCGCGGCCTGCGCAAGGGAGTTGTGGTCAATCCTGACGCGGCGGTGGAATCGATCAAGCGTGCGGTAGAAGAGGCCGAACGCATGAGTGGTTTGGCGGCGGAAGAGGTGATGCTCAACCTCGCCGGTTCTCATATCAAGGGACAGAACGGCCAGGCGGTCGTAGCCATCTCCGGTTCCGGACGCGATCGCGAGATCACGGCCGAGGATGTGCAGCGGGCCATAGATTCAGCCTGCGCCATTCAACTGCCGGCCGGGCGTGAGATCGTCGACCGGTTGCCGCAAGAATTTACCGTTGATGATCAAGACGGGATCAACGATCCGATCGGCATGCTGGGCGCACGGCTGGCGGTCAAGGTCCATATCGTGACCAGTCCGGTGACCGCTCGTCAAAATGCCATTAACGCGGTCAACCGTGCCGGGTTGATCGTTACGGATATGGTATTGGATCAATTGGCCTCGGCCGAAGCGACGATCTCGGACGAAGATAAAGAGTTCGGATCGGCCCTGGTGGACATCGGCGCGGAAACGACCGGTCTGATCATCTTCCAGCGCGGATCGGTCCAGCACACCGCGGTCTTTCCGCTGGGCGGATCGCATTTTACCAACGACATCGCGTTCGGCTTACGCACTCCCATCCCTGAAGCCGAACGGATCAAGCGTAACTCGGGCTCGGTATCTAGCGGAGCATTGACCGAGATGGCGCGCGGTGAACTGATCGAGGTCCCGTCCGTCGGTGGGCGTCCTCCGCGACAGATCTCAAAGCAGATCCTGTGCGATATTTTGCAGCCGCGCGCGGAAGAAGTGCTGATGCACGTTGCGGCGGAGATAAAAGACGCGGGCTGGGAACGGCAATTGTCTAGCGGCGTGATATTGACCGGTGGTGGCGCATTGATAGAAGGAATGAGTGACATCGCCGAGCAAGTTTTCGACGCGCCCGTCCGCTTGGGTTATCCGGAACGTGATCGATTTGCCGGACTGATCGAAGATATTCAGAGCCCCGAATGGACGACCGCGGCCGGGCTGGCCTTGGTTGGCCATCGGGCACAGGGCCACGAATTGCGCTCCGGCACGCAAAAACGGGGCTCAAATGGTCGTCTTTCTAGTCTAATTTCCCGACTTCGCAACAGAAGTAGTAGTATTTTTTGACAAGTTGTTGTATGCTGGCGCGCCAGCTAGCACAATATGTAGTCCGCAAGATATTGACGTACCTGGTGCTCACGGCCCAACATGCGGTAAAATGAATTTTTGAGGTTTATACCGCACAGGTAAAGAGAAGAGGGAATCATGATGACACTGGATGGGCAACAGCCGGATAGACGATTGAGCATTATACTAGATGATGATCCTCCGATAACCGGAGCGCGGATCAAAGTCATTGGCGTTGGCGGGGGCGGCAGCAATGCCGTGAACCGCATGATCGAGGCGGGAATTGAAGGCATCGAATTTATCGTCGCCAATACGGACCTGCAGGCGCTGAAACGTTCGCAGGCGCCGATCAAGATCCAGCTGGGCGGAAAATTGACCAAGGGTTTAGGTGCGGGTGCGAATCCAGAGGTCGGTCGCAAGGCCGCGATGGAAGACACCGAGAAGATCATCGAGGTGCTTGAGGGTGCCGACATGGTTTTCGTAACGACCGGACTTGGTGGTGGCACGGGAACCGGTGCGGCGCCGATCATTGCCAGCTTGGCGACCGAATTGAATGCATTGACCGTCGCCGTCGTGACCAAGCCGTTTCATTTCGAGGGCCGCCGCCGCATGAACCAATCCGATGAGGGCTTGGCCGTGCTGCGCGATTGCGTGGATACGGTGATCACGATCCCAAATGAGCGGCTACTTCATACGGTGGACAAATCCGCGTCGTTGCATGACGCATTCCGCGTCGCGGATGACGTTTTGCGCCAAGCCGTGCAGGGGATCAGCGACCTGATCACCGTTCCGGGTTTGATCAATTTGGACTTTGCCGATGTGAAAGCGATCATGCAGGGGATGGGGTTGGCCTTAATGGGCGTCGGACGTGCGTCGGGCGAAGATCGCGCGACCAATGCGACCCAACAGGCGATCTCGTCGCCGTTGCTTGAGGAAGCGACCATTCAGGGCGCCAAGGGCGTGTTGATCAACATCACGGGTGGCTCAAATCTTACCTTGTTCGAAGTGAACGAAGCCTCGTCCATCATTCGCGAAGCGGCGGACGAAGACGCCAATATTATTTTTGGCGCCGTGATCGACGAATCGCTGATCGATGAAATGAAGATCACGGTGATCGCGACCGGCTTCGATCGCGAAGGTGCGGATAGCGGACGTTTGGCGATGGGAGCAAATGCCCTGGGCGCGCCGCCGCGCGTAATGCCAACGGCAACCGACATCAGTCCCCGTCCCGCGATCGGGCATCGGGCGGATGACCTGGATGTGCCCGCGTTCATCCGCAAGAAAGCCGACTAGAACGAACTGATTTTGGAGGACAAAAAAGGCAAAAGGTTGAATTTTCAACCTTTGCCTTTTGCTTTGCCACGCTATCGTGTACAATATTGTTAATCCAAAAGCGGGAGAATCTATTCAGGTTAATCGCTGCTTCTCTCCTTGAATCGGGCCATCGCCTGCGAGAGTTGTCATTTACATTGTTGGTCCAAGACTCGCCGGGGAGGGAGTGCGTTTTCCCCGGCAGATCAGAACCAATCCCCTAAATACCAGTGGAGGTCAGAAAACCGTAGTGAACCGTAAATTAATCAGGCCGAGTTTGGCCGATATGAAAGTCAAAGGTCGCGAGATCGAGCAACCGAAGGCGCGCATTATTACCGGCGGCGGCCGCCCCTCGATGGGCAGCAAACCACCCCAAGCGCGTTTACCCCACAAGCCTTCTTTACCGTCGGCTCCTTCGGTACAAGTAAAAAAGCGCCAACCGCCCGCGCAAGAAACCAATGCGGAGCTTTACTACTACAAGAAACAGATCGATGCACACACACCGATGGTGATCGTGCTGCAGGACGATGAAGAGATCGAAGGTACCATCGAGTGGTACGACCGTAATGCCCTAAAGGTGAACCGTAAGGACGCCCCCAATGTTTTGCTGCTGAAACATAACATTAAGTATATGTACAAGCTGGAAGACCGGGACGGCGGCGGTGACGGCGAGGATGAAGACGATCAAGTCGACGACGAATAGGCTGCGGGGCCGGTGGGATAAACCGGCACCGTTCGTTGATATTCCTCCGGTCTGTGCGAGGTAGGGCTTCCATGTCCCCGCGACGAATCCAAAATTTGCCGCGCATCGCCATCACGATGGGCGATCCGTCGGGCATTGGGCCCGAGGTCGTGCTCAAGGCCGTCGCGGAAGATGAGGTGACGAGCGTTTGCCGGCCATTGATCGTCGGTGACGCTCAGTTGTTGGCGCATACGGCGCGTACCCTGGATCTGCAATGCGGTTACGAGATCATCCGGCGGGGCGAATCGATCCCGGACCGGATGCCCGGACCCGTTATTTACCACCTGGATAATGTCCCGGGTCACATCGAACCGGGAATTGAATCGGGTGCCGCGGGCAAGGCGGCCGCGGAGTACATTGAATCCGCGGTTGAATTGTGCGCCGCCGGTGTGGTGGAAGCTATTACCACCGCTCCGATCAACAAACGGGCCTTATTCCTGGGTGGCTATAGTTTTCCCGGTCACACCGAGTTTTTGGCTCAATTGTCTGGTACCGAACGATTTGCGATGGCCTTTGTTGCGGGCAATTTGCGGATCGTTTTGCTTTCGACCCACGTCCCTTTGGCTCAGGCGATCCGCTTGGTTCAAAGCGAACGCCTTATCGACGTGATCCGGTTGACCAATTCTGAACTGCAGCGGTGGGGAATTGAAAGACCACGCATTGCCATGGCGGCACTGAACCCGCACGGCGCCGAAGGCGGGTTGTTTGGGATCGAGGAAGCGGCCGAGATCATGCCCGCGATCGAGTCCTGTCAACTTAAAGACGGGATCAACGTGACCGGTCCGGTTTCGGCAGATACCGTTTTCCTGCGAGCTTCGCGCGGAGAGTTTGATGCCGTGGTGGCGTGCTATCACGATCAGGCGATGATACCGATCAAGTGCCTGTCGTTCGGCGAAGCGGTAAATGTTACAATGGGGCTGCCGTTCATTCGGACCTCGGTCGATCACGGTACGGCCTTTGATATTGCCGGCAAAGGCTTAGCAGAACATTCGAGCATGGTGGCGGCGATCCGCTTGGCCGCGGAATTGTCAGCACAAATTGGGGAGAGCGGCCGCACCGTCCCAGCCTATTAATTGCGGTTTTCTGAGCGTTTGACCTATATGTCCAGTGTCCAAGATCCTAATGTAAGATTTTCAGCATATCGCATACTGATCGCCGATGACGATCCGGCGATCCTGCGACTGGTGGCCGCCATTGTTAAAAAAGAAGGTTTCGAGGCGGTGACGGCCCGCGATGGACGCGAGGCTTACAAGACCCTGCAAGGGGATTCCAATTTTATCGCCGCCATCTTCGACGTGGTCATGCCACATATTCAGGGACCGGAATTGGTTCGTTACATGCAAACCGAACGGCGCTTGATGAAGATCCCGGTAATGATGATGACCGCGGAACAGAACCCTAAACTTTCGTCGGATAGTTTCGCCGCGGGTGCGGTAGTGTTTTTGCCCAAGCCATTCACCACTGCTCAGTTGCAGGTGATGTTGCGCATGTTGATCGCCCGGTCGAATGATCAAGCCGGTAATAGCTAGATCTTGCCGGCGCAAACTGTGACGACCGCCGGGTGTTCCCGCGCCAAGTTTTTCAATTCAGATCTGACACCTTCACCGCTGGAGTCAAGATAATGATAAATACCAAAACTATTTCGCGACGATGGTATGGATTCGCTTTGCTTTCTGTGCTGGGCCTGTCAGCGGTTGGCGTTGGCGCTATCCGCTCGGTCGCGTTAAGTGCGGGCGAGGCGCGTCAGGTGATCGCACGGATGCCGGGCTTTGAACTGTCGCGGGATTCCGTACGGGTAAAGGAAGTAACGGCGGTGGGAAATTCTGCGGTCGTAGTAGCCCAAGTGGAAACCGCGTTTCGGTTGGAGCAGGACGCTAAGGGAACTTGGCGGGTCGCCGAGGTGCGCACTGGTCAGGATCGCTGGCAGAGCGTCGACGAATTGGCCCGTTCTTTAGGCGAGGAAAAGGCCGCGGTTGCCCGAGCCGAGATGGAAACGGTCGCCACGGCACTAGAAAGCTTCAAACGTGCGCGGGGGTTTTACGTTGACGGCGACGGGATCGCTTTGTTGATGGACCATCTCCAGCCACACTACATTTGCCGGGTTATCCGGGTCGATCCCTGGCATCACCCCTATTCCTACCAAGGCACGGCGACGAGCTTTGCGTTGCGCTCGGCCGGTCCGGACGGGAAGGCAGATACCGCGGATGACCTTTCCTACGCCAAATGACCCCCGGGGGGAATCCCTACCGCGAGACGATTTACGACCTCAACTCAAGGTTTTTCTTGACGCATACTTGTGCCGGATGTTAGCTTTTCTATTAGGACCCGTTGCGGTGCTGGTAGGATGCACAGCCCTCTCGCGGATTCGATGGTAAACGCTTGGAAAGCGTACGGGTTTTTTGGGTGAATACCTTCGGTAAATTGACGGGTTAACAAAAGGAGCACGCCTTTGGCAACGGGAAGCAGTTTGCTGCTCGCTGACGATTCCATCACCATCCAAAAGGTCATCAATCTTACCTTTGCTGATGAAGGTATGACCGTGACGACGGTGGGGAACGGCGATCTAGCAATGACCAAGATCGAGGAGTTGTTGCCCGACATTGTTATGTTGGACGTGCACATGCCGGGTCTGAATGGTTACGAGATCTGTGAGCGATTAAAGCAGAGCGAAAGATTTCGCCACATACCGGTGATCTTGCTGGTCGGGTCTTTCGAGCCCTTTGACGAAGACGAGGCTCGTCGGGTCGGCGCGGATGATTTTCTTATGAAGCCCTTTCAATCTATTCGTCAATTGATCAATAAAGTTGGCGCCCTTTTGAGCGAGCGGCCGACGGCGGCGTTGTCCGATTCGATACCGGTCGCGGCCGAAGGGGACGACGCGGTAGTGGAATATGAGGTCGCGCCTGGTCAGGATCTTCCGGGAACACGAAATGCCGTGGGACATGGTTCGGGTGTGGTCGCACACACGGAACCGTTGACTGAGGCCCCGGATACGTTTGCGGGAAGTCGTGCCGACTTTACGACTGACCAAGGATTGGATGATGAGCTGATCGAGGCGCGCCCTTTTACGGGCGAGGTGGTGCAGCACGATACCTTTACCGGTTCGTCGCGCGCGACGCGACCGCTTTCGGCGGTCGAAGTCGATGACTTTGGCTACGGTGTTTCGGCCGGTCTCGCGGGTAAGTCGTCGGAGTTGGCGGGGGCCCGCGACGTTGCGACCGCGGGAAGGGTGGACGATTCTATCCTGGAGCTAGGCGAAGTAAGCGGCGCCAGTTTGGGTGATTACGATCCGGTTTTGGATCTCGGGGAATCTAGCGAGGCGGTGGGCGCTGATATGGCCAGTTTTGATCAAGCGGATGGGAGCGTTGGAACCGGCGCCCTTCACGATACGGTCGAGGATAAGATCCCGGCTGAATTTCTGGTTCCCGAAACTGTGGCTGCTCCGGCCGTAGAACCGGTCGTTGAGCCGGCGGCCGTGGTGGAAGCCGAAATGTTGGAAACCGAACCCGTAGCGGCCGGTATTGCGCCGCCGGCGGAAACTGCGCCCGCGGTCATCACGTCGGCCAGTCAACTGTCACCGGAAATGATCGACGCGATCGCCCGCCGGGTGATCGAGCTGATGTCCGATCAGGCCGTGCGCGAGATCGCCTGGGAGGTTGTTCCCCAGTTGGCCGATCTGCACATAAAGAAGCAGTTGGAAGAGAATAAATAGTCCGATAATTTGACCGGAAACTAAGAAACCAGTAGCGGTAAATTGGAATAAGCCACGCGCGGTCATTGCGTGAAGATGAAAACTGACCGCCGTTGCTTTACAATTGCCTGCTACTGGTTTTTTGTTTTGAGAACGCGAACGCCGCTGGGTCAAATGTCCGGCGCTAATTAATTCCGGCGCTGCTTAATTTATGGAAATTCCGAAAACTTACGAACCCGGCCAGGCCGAGAAATTTCATTACGAACGTTGGGAAGCCGCGGGCTATTTCGCGCCCGAGATCAATCAAGATCCCGTCGCCAAAGTATTTACGATCTCTATACCACCGCCGAATGTTACCGGCAGTTTGCATATGGGTCACGCGTTGCAGCACACCATTATGGATGTGTTGACGCGATGGAAACGGATGCAGGGGTTTCGGACCCTTTGGCTGCCGGGAACGGATCACGCGGGCATTTCGACCCAGTTGATCGTATCCAAACAACTGAAGGCCGAAGGTCTATCCCGTTTCGATCTGGGCCGGGAAAAATTTGTCGAGCGCGTTTGGCAGTGGAAGCATGAATCTGGCGGGCAGATCACCAAGCAGATGCGGCGCGAAGGCGCCAGCGTCGATTGGTCACGCGAACGTTTCACGATGGATGAAGGATTGTCGCGCGCGGTGCGCGAGGTGTTCGTTCGCCTTTATGACGAAGGTTACATTTATCGCGGCAATCGTATCGTCAATTGGTGCCCCAAGGATCAAACCGTACTGTCCGACCTGGAGGTCAATAAGACTGAGCAGAAGGATGGCAAGCTCTATTACCTGCAATATCCCTTGGCCGGGACCGACCGCCGGATAACCGTGGCCACTACCCGGCCGGAAACGATGCTGGGTGACACCGCGGTGGCGGTCAATCCCGACGATGAGCGATATAGCGATCTGGTGGGTTCGAAGATACTGCTGCCCTTAACCGGGCGCGAGATCCCGTTGATCGCCGATGCTTATGTCGAGCAGGAGTTCGGTACCGGCGCGGTGAAGATCACCCCGGCGCACGACCCCAACGATTACGATATGGGATTACGCCATGGTCTGGAGCAGATCGTGGTCATCGATATCCACGCCAAAATGACCGAAGCCGCGGGCGCGGATTTTGCCGGATTGGACCGCTATGAGGCGCGCGCCAAAGTCATTGAAAAGTTCGAAGAACTCGGGTTGTTGGAAAAGGTCGACGACTACGAATTTTCCATTTCGCGTTGCGCGCGCTGCAACACGGTGATGGAGCCGCTGATCTCGCTGCAATGGTTTTGCAAAATGGATCAGATGCGCGACCTAGCTTTGGACTTGATGAAGCAATCCACACCGCGTTTCGTGCCCGAAGTGCCGTACGCCAAGGTTTATACTGATTGGCTCGAGAATCTGCGTGATTGGACCATTTCGCGTCAGCTTTGGTGGGGACATCAGATCCCGGCCTGGTACTCCGATGACGGACAAGTGTTTGTCGCTCGTTCGGAAGAGGAAGCAGTTTCCGCAGCTGGTACGGCGAATCTGACGCAAGATCAAGACGTTTTGGACACCTGGTTCTCATCCGCTCTCTGGCCCTACTCCACGTTGGGTTGGCCCGATGAAACGCCGGACCTGGCGACTTTTTATCCGACCTCGGTTTTGGTTACCGCGCGCGATATCATCTTTTTGTGGGTATCGCGGATGGTGATGACCGGCATGAAATTCCGGGGTGAAACGCCCTTCGCGGACGTTTACGTGACCGGCACGGTTTTGGATAAGCACGGCCAGCGCATGTCCAAAATGAAGGGCAACGGCGTTGACCCGCTGGACGTGTTTGAAAAGTTCGGCGTGGACGCGACGCGGCTGGTGTTGGCCTCGATCGGCACGACCGATACTCGCTGGAACGATAACACGGTCGAATCTTACCGGAATTTTGCCAACAAGATCTGGAACGCGGCGCGGTTTTGTCTGATGAATAGCGACGGCGCC
>JBDSEC010000242.1:0-4842 GCA_039920205.1 Pyrinomonadaceae bacterium | reverse complement strand
GACTACGGGATAGCGATGTCCGTTGCCGCAGGTAAGCACATTTTTGCTAAGTTCTAGCCGACCATGGTCGCGTGGGCAAACCAGATTGTCTAATAGCCATTGGTCCATAATGGGATCACCTGAACGTCGGGCTACCGGTTATCTTTGGTAGCTCGTTCGTTGAAAACATCCACTCAACCGCCTGCGAGATTCTTCCGCTTTTCCCCGAGCCCCGCCCCCAAGGCCGGCACCTCCAATTTGGTCCCGGCACCCTTCCGGTGGGTTCGATTTGGGTCGAGACGGCTCGGCTGAGGCCTCGACCCACCCGTTATCACAGGTGGTACCGACCTCATTGCCACGTGGCTCGCTGATTTTGAACTTGCCCGCAAAATGTACGACCTGCTTCAGCTGGTCGACGATTCGGCGCTCTCAACCTGAATCAGGGGAATCGTCGACAAACTGAAGTTCGTCGTAAATTTTAACACCCGCCACAGATCAAAATGCTCGTTTGCTTGCCAGACGTGCCTAACGCTTTCCCGCTTCGTAAACCACATCGCCGCCGAGGATCGTCATCGCCGCTTCGGTTTTCAGGATCTCCTCTGGACCGATGGTCAAAAGATCGCGCGAGTGAACGGTCAGATCAGCCAGCATTCCCACCGCGATCTGGCCCTTGTCTTTTTCTTCGAACGAGGCGTAGGCCGATTCGGCAGTGTAGCAACGGATCGCGTCGGCGATGGTAATGCGCTCCTGCGGCCACCAGCCGCCGGCGGGATCACCCTCGGTGCTTTGCCGGGTCACGGCGGCATAAAGTCCCAAATACGGATTGATCGGTTCGACCGGCCAATCGGTGCCGAAGGGAACATGCACGCCGAATGAACGCATCATGTGCCAGGCATAGGCGCCTTGGACGCGGTACTCGCCCAACCGTTCCTGCGCCCATCGTTTGTCGGAAATCGCATGCGATGGTTGCATGGATGCGATCACACCGAGGTCGCGGAATCGGGCGAAGTCGGTGGGGGCGATGACTTGTGCGTGTTCGATACGGTGACGATATGGATAAGAAACCGCGACTCGTCCGGTAGAAGGATCGTTGTATTCAATTTGGGTGATTGGTTGACCCTTGCTCAAGCTTCCGATGCCGTGAGTTCGGGCTGCCGCCTCGAACCCATCCAGCGCCATCCGATTCGCCCGGTCGCCGATCGCGTGAAGGCAGATCTGAAAACCGGCCGCATCGCGTTCGACGATCATCCGCGTCAATTCTTCCGGCGTTTTGCGCGGGATGCCGCTGTTGTGCGGATCGTCGGAAAACGGCGCCAGCATCGCCGCCGTGCGCGATCCCAACGTTCCGTCAACGTAACCCTTCAGCGAGGTAAGGCGAATGCGAAACGGGTTGATCTTCAACGCAGCGAATTCGGCTCGTTGCCGTTTGATCTCGGGGATCGTGTCGTCGAAAGCTTGCCATTCGGCAACGCGGACGGTCAACTTGTTTTCGCGCCACAGTTCTGCATAAATCTTGGTAGTTTCATATCCCGAATTGTCCTGGATCGAAGTTATTCCGTAACGCCGCGCTTCCTGCAGCGCGCGTTCGGCGTATTGCATCAATTGCTCGGGTGTCGGATTCGGAATCGCCGAGGCGATCAGGCGCTGCGCGGTCTCCTTGAAGATGCCGGTCGGTTCGCCGGCCGCATCGAAAAGTAATTCGCCGCCTTCGGGTGTCTTGGTCGCGCGCGTGACGCCGGCTTTCTGTATTGCCAATGAATTGGCCCACAAGACGTGTCCGTCCACCCGCGTCAAGGCTACGGGATTGTTCGGCGACACCGCGTCCAGATCTTGTCGGGTCGGCCAATTACCGCCCCATAAGGTGTGGTCCCAACTACGCCCGATGATCCAAAGCCCGGGTGCGGTTTCCTTGACCTTAGCCGCGAGCCGGCGTTGCACTTCTTGAACGGTTTTCGCCCCTAACAGGTCAACGATCATCAACGCCCGGCCGCCGTTCATGAAGTGAAGGTGGGCGTCATTGAAGCCGGCGGTCAACAATCGACCTTGCAGATCTACCTCGCGCGTACCCGCGAAGCGCCCGCGGATCTCGGCTGTGGTTCCCACCGCCACGATCCGGTCGCCCTCGACCGCCACTGCCTGCGCCATCGTCCCGGCTGGGTCTCCGGTAAATACTTTTCCGTTAAACAGCACCAGCTTTACGCGTTGTTTGGTCTGCGCCCGCATGACGGGTGAAGCAAATAGAAAAGAAACCCCTACGAAGAGGGTCAAAAGCACGCGAAATCTCATATTTTCCTTCCAATTTTAGTTGGGCAGCGTTGGTTCGCGGTCATTATCGCTTCACTTCGAGAAAAATCAACTGAAAATCGTCACCAATCGTTCTGTCGGATTCTAAAGGCCGGTGAAATGTACGACCTGGTTCAGCTTGTCGACCGTACGGTGGGTTCAAGTTGGGCGTGTGAGGTGCGTGGCTCGGTTCCGTGTGGGGTCGTGGTTCCGAATCGTCGGCAAACTGAAGTTCGCCGTACATTTTACCGGCCCATTTCTACAAAACGAGCTTGTTGGTTACGTAGGGCCTGTGAAATGTACGACATGCTTCAGCTTGTCGACGGTGCGGTGGGTTCAAGTTAGGAGCCCACGCAAATGGGCGACGGAACGAAATCCGCTGCCGCCCAAACTGCGGGCTCCGAACGCCTACGTGCTGACCGCGGGCTCCGCCAAGCCTACACCCGCGGCTACATGATGCCGCCCGAAAACCGGGCTGGTTGAATGTTGAACCCCGAGCTCCTTCTTAGCTAAATTTCTCAATGGGACTTCTCCGTTGGATGTACGGAAACCTCTCCGTTCTTGCTTTGCGGCTTTGCCGCCCTATGTGCGGAAAGGTTCCACCTTTCTGGGTGCTGCTTTTTGCATTTTTGCGGCTACGCCGCCCGGGTGGGTATTCAGCCGGCACTCCAAATTTCCCGACACGAACGCTAGGTGAGGCGCCCTTATTGATCGTGCGGGCTTCTGCATTTCCGAGCCCACCCTACGATTCGTCGCCACCCGGTTGCTCTTCTCCGCCATCTCGGCGAATAATAGCGGCGGATGACCGTCGAACAAACTCTCTTTCAAATCGAGCGGCCGGTGCAGTGGGCCAAGGTGATCGACCAGACCCGTTGTATCGGCTGTCACGCGTGTACGACCGCGTGTAAGTCCGAGAATCTGGTTCCGCTGGGCGTGACGCGGACCTATGTCAAGCATGTTGACGTAGGCATTTTCCCGCAGGCCCGCCGCGTGCATCAGGTAACGCGTTGTAATCAATGTCAGGATTCCCCCTGCGCGACCGCCTGCCCGACAACGGCGATGTTCCGCCGCGCGGATGGCATTGTCGATTTTGACAAGTCGATCTGTATCGGGTGCAAGGCTTGCATGGCCGCGTGCCCGTACGACTCGATCTTCATTAACCCCGACGACCATTCCGCCGAAAAATGTAATTTCTGCGCGCACCGGATAGATGTCGGGTTGGAGCCCGCGTGCGTAGTGGTCTGTCCGACCCAGGCGATCCTGATCGGCGATATGAACGACCCGTACACCAAGGTCGCGCAGATGATCAACCGCGATCCGGTTACCGTGCGGCGGCCCGAGAAGGAGACTGGCCCGAAACTATTTTATAAGGGCGCGCATCAGGCGACGCTGGATCCGTTGGCGGCCAGGCGGCCCGACGGCGGATTGTTCATGTGGGCGGAACAATCTTCGCGACCGGATCAGGTAAATTCCGGCAGCCCGATCCACGCGAATTCATCGGCCGCGGCGTTGTTGGCCTATGACGTGCCGCATTCGATCCCCTGGGATTGGCGAGTGAGTCTTTACACCTGGACCAAGGGCATTGCGGCGGGTGCCTATTTAATGCCGGCGTTGTTGTTGTGGTTCGGGTTGATCGCACGAACGAATCCGTTGTGGATCTGGGTGGCGCCGATCGTAGCGGGTGCTTTCCTCGGAATTACCGGACTGCTGCTGTTGTGGGATCTGGAACACCCGGAACGGTTCTATCTGATCTTTACCAAGCATCAGTGGAAGAGTTGGTTGGTGCGCGGCGCGTTTATCATAACCGGTTACAGCGCCATCTTGGCGGCGCATTTCGTTTTGAGTCTGTTGCATCGTGCGGATGAACAATATTATTTGACGTTGCTGGGCGTCCCCTTGGGTTTGTTTACGGCGATCTATACGGCATTTCTTTTTGCGCAGGCCAAGGCGCGTGATATGTGGCAGAGCCCGTTGTTGCCACCGCATCTGTTTGTGCAAAGTCTGTTGGTCGGGTCGGCCGCGTTGGTCCTATTCGCGCCGCGTTTTGCGCCCGAACTGGTTACGCCCTTGTTGTGGTGTTTACGCGGCGCCACATTTGTTCACCTTTTGTTGTTGCTGGGCGAGGTCAAATTGCCGCATGGAACCGCGCATGCACATCTGGCGGTTTGGGAAATGACCCAGGGTCGATATCGAAAGTATTTCTGGATGGGCGCGGCGCTATTCGTGATCGCGTTGCAGCCGTGGATCGGATTATTGGCGGCACCCGCGGCGTTGGCGGGAATGTTGGCTTTTGAACATGCGTATGTACAGGCGGGGCAGAGCGTGCCGCTGGCTTGAGAAGGAATACCGTTAGAAGTGAGATGGGGATTGATCCATACATCGTGGGTCATCGATCGCGCCGGTTGCGATAGATTCCCATTTCTTGGCGTCGAAGACGCCGTCAGAAAATAGCCAGATGTGAAACGTCTGGAAAGGTGCAGTTTGATCCCGCGCGCTGAAGGCGCGCCAGATCAAGGTGGCGCTCCTTCAGGGCGCGAACGCTCGAATGACCTATCCAGATGCCGCGCAAAGCCTTGCATC
>JBDSEC010000241.1:0-12999 GCA_039920205.1 Pyrinomonadaceae bacterium | reverse complement strand
TCCCAACTCCGCGAGATGATCCATCGCGGCGATCTGCGACCGGGTGATAGATTGCCCCCGGAACGCGATCTGGCCAAACTTTTGGGCGTTAGTCGCCCAACTCTGCGCGCCGGCATCCGTTCGCTGTCCGCCGTCGGAGTGCTTCAGTCACGTCAGGGCGCCGGCACCTTTTTGGTCAAGACCGATGGCCCGCCCGCATTGGACAGCAACCCGTTACGCCTGATGGCGTCGCTGCACGGATTCACTCCGGGCGAAATGTTCGAAGCGCGTCAATCATTGGAAATGGCGATCGCCGGTTTGGCGGCTGAGCGCGCCTCGGCCGATCAATGGGCTACGATGTCGGAAGAAGTGGCCGGGATGTACGCTTCTTTGGACGATCCTGAACAGTTCTTGGTCCACGATATGCGCTTTCACCAGATGATCGCGGCGGCGTCGGGTAATCGCATTCTTACCTCGTTGATGAACATGGTCGCGACGATCCTTTTCGATGTGCGGCGTAAAACCGTCAAGCGCGCGCGCGATCTTAAAGAATCGGCGGCGATGCACCGCGAGATCTACCGTGCCATCCGCGAACGTAATCCGGAAGCGGCCAGTATGGCCATGCGCGACCACTTGCGGCTGGCCCAGAAAGCGCAAGAATCGGAAGAGAACGATGGTTCCGGAGAGAACTATTCGAACGAAACCGGACTTGAATCCAACGGCTGGAGTGAACTCAATAACGACTAAGTCGCGCCGGCCACCGATTCACGGGCCATCGCTTCGCGCGCGGAACGAACAACTTCCACATACGAACGGGCGGCTTCAGTCACCTTTTCCGGTTGACCGGCCCGAATGGCTTTCGTGTCCGCCAGGTCCGCGCCCACACCCAGGGCATAGGCACCCGCTTCAATAAAATCTTTCGCCGTTGCTAGCGAAACACCTCCGGTCGGAATCAGCTCAATTTGGGGGAACGGGGCCTTTAACGAACGCAGATATTTAGCGCCTCCCATCGATCCACAGGGGAAAACTTTGACCAGATCGGCTCCGGCCGACCAGGCGGTGACGATCTCGGTGGGCGTCAATGCGCCGGGAAATATCGCCACGGATTTGCTACGGCATAATTCTATCGTCTTGATGTTCAACGCCGGGCTGACCACAAAGACCGCACCGGCGGAAATGCAGGCGCTCGCCGTCTCGGCATCCAACACCGTGCCCGCACCCACGACAACCTCATCACCCATCGCATCGGCGACCTGTTCGATCAACTTGATCGCGCCCGGCACCGTCATGGTGATCTCGAGGATCGAAATGCCGCCGGCGCGGATCGCGTCGATCAATTGCCTGGCTTCTTGCGGGGATGACGCGCGCACCACCGGGACGACCCCGATCGCCGCGACACTCTTCATTACCTGTGCTTTGTCCATGAAACTCTAAACCTTAACGCGCCACGCGTGCTCCGCCGCCCTTCATTACTCTCTCTACTTCGGCTAGCGTCACCATGGTGGTGTCGCCCGGGGTGGTCATGGCCAGCGCGCCGTGCGCCGCGCCGCAATCGACCGCCCACTGAGCTCCCAGGTCCGCCAGAAATCCGTAGATCAAACCAGAAGCAAAAGAGTCGCCGCCACCAACCCGGTCGAAAATTTCCAGATTCTCGCGCATCGGCGCCTGAAATAAACGACCTTCGGTGTAAACCACAGCGCCCCAATCGTTTACCGTGGCTGATTTGGCGTGCCGCAGGGTCGTTGCCACGACCTGCAGATTGGGAAATTCGGCGATCGCGCGCTCGATCATGCGTTGAAAACCGGCCACCTCGAGCTGGGAATGGTGTTCATCTAGGCCTTCGACTTCAAAGCCGAGCGCGGCAGTGAAATCTTCTTCGTTGCCGATCATCACATCGACAAACGGCGCCAGTTCCCGATTCACTTCGCGCGAACGCGCTTGGCCACCGATGGCTTTCCACAAGCTGTTCCGATAATTGAGGTCGTACGAAATAATAGTGCCGTGACGCTTAGCGACCTCCATCGCTTCACGCGCGACCTCCGGAGTTGTTTCGGATAAGCCGCAAAAGATGCCACCAGTGTGGAACCAACGGGCTCCTTCGCGCCCGAAAATCAGCTCCCAATCAATGTCGCCGGGCTTGAGCTGGGAAACCGCAGTGTGGCCGCGATCCGAACAGCCCAACGCCGCTCGTACACCAAACCCGCGTTCGGTAAAGTTCAGACCGTTGCGCGCGGCACGGCCGACGCCGTCGTAATCGACCCAGTGCAAATGCGATTGGTCCACACCGCCCTGATAGATCAGGTCTTGGACCAATCGTCCGACGGGATTGTCCGCCAGGGCCGAGACGATGGCGGTGCCCAGGCCAAAGCAGCGCTTCAAGCCGCGCGCAACGTTATACTCACCGCCGCCCTCCCAGACCTGAAACGTGCGCGTGGTGTGGATGCGCGTCTCGCCCGGGTCCAGGCGTAACATTACTTCACCCAGGCTAACGCAATCCCAACGGCAATTTGATCTCGGTCTAATTTCCAACTTGTCCCCTATTGAATTCGCCCCACATTAGGCCTCAATATTTACCGGCTCGAGCCGCGGGGCGAGCAAATGGATCACCAACAACGCCACCAGATAAACTGATCCGCACACGATAAAGACCGGAGTGTAATTGCTGTGGGTCCAGAGCAAGACATATCCGGTTACCGCGGAAAAAATCATTCCGCCCACGGCGCCCGCCGTACCACCAATGCCTACGACCGATCCCACCGCGCGGCGCGGAAACATGTCGGAAGCGATGGTGAATATATTAGCTGACCAACCCTGATGCGACGCGGTCGCCAGAGCGATCAATCCAACAGCCATCCACAGATGCGTACTGAACGGAGCCAGCATCACCGGCGTAACGGCCAATGCGCAAACGAGCATCGCCGTTTTGCGTCCACGATTTACCGTCCAGCCCCGTTTGATCAGCATAGACGATAACCATCCGCCGCCCACGCTGCCAATATCGGCTATCACATAGATGACAATGACCGGAAGACTCAACTGCAACAGACTTATTCCGTAATTCTTATCGAGGAATTTTGCGAGCCAATACAGATAGAACCACCAAATCGGGTCAGTCAGGAATTTGCCGATCGCGAACGCCCAAGTTTGACGATGCGGCAGCAATTTCAGCCAGGCTATTTTCGCCGTCGGTTCAGGCGGATCACTCTTGATGTAGGCCAATTCACCCGCGGACAATCGCGGATGATCTTCCGCCCGACGGTAGATCGGTATCCAGAAAAGTAACCAAAGAAACCCCACCGCCCCCGTCGCAATGAAAGCGCCTTGCCATCCGTAATGGATCACAATGAACGGGACCGTCAGCGGCACAATGATCGGTCCCAGGTTGGAACCGGCGTTGAATATTCCCGTCGCCAGTGCCCGTTCTTTCTTGGGGAACCATTCGGCGACGGTTTTGATCGCGGCGGGGAAGTTGCCGCCTTCACCTAGTCCCAAAGCAAAACGCGCAATACCAAACCCGAGGGCCGACGTTGCCAACGCATGTCCCATGGCGGCAAAGCTCCAGAGGATAACCGCGAAACTTAGCCCTTTGCGCGTACCGAGCCAATCCATCACGCGGCCCATTACTAACAGGCTTATGGCATAGGCGGTGGCAAAACTGAAAACGATCCAACCGTATTGAGCCTCGTCCCAGCCAATGGATTTTTGCAGCCCGGGGGCAAGAAAGCCAAAAACCTGGCGGTCCACGTAATTGACCGTAGTCGCGAAAAAGAGCAATCCACAAATGACCCAGCGAAAGCGTCCAATTCGGCCGCCCAAGCTTTCGACCACCGAGATAGTGGCTCCCGTAACACTGGCTCCAACGGTCTCTGGCGAATCATTGCTGTCGTTTCTTACCGAATCGCTCATTCAGTTTTCCTCGTCTCTATAAAAGGCGAATTGACAATTGCCGCTAGCGCTGCAAAATATCAGGCGAAAAATATTCCGTACCGTCTACCGTCGCGGAGATCATCGGCCAATCGACCGACGTAGTGATCGTTTCTATCGCTTCCGCGTGCGCGATAATGGTCTCTTCAATTTTGGTTCCCGTTATTGAAGGGTTCCAGGCAAAGGCTTGACCGGGCCGAACCACTTCGCGGCAGGCTGGATGTGCGACCCATTCACGTGTGCGATAGCCGGTCGCGCCGCCTTGATGATGCCGATGATGCTCGCCTGGATACCCTTCGCTCTCATAGGCTCGCACCGCGACTTGATAGAGTTCAGCGCCGGTGGCCCCGGGCCGTGTTCTGGCCATTAGGTTCGCGTTTACCCGGGCCGCCGCCGCCGTTCGAATCTTCATTTCGTCTGGCACGGCTCCCACGCAGATAATTCGGGTCAACGAAACGATCAATCCACCGCGCCGCGCACACGCCACCAGCATTAACGATCTCTCCCATTTTTTATCCGTAGGGATCGGATGGCGATACTTGCCAAGGCGCTCTTCACCCGCAACTAAGTTTACGACCGGGTGAATTCCGTACTGGGCCAAAGCGGCGGTCGACTTGGCCGCCACTTGCCGCTCAGACTCTCCCGGCTCTAGTGAACGGGCCAACGCACCCATCGCGGTACCGGCGTCTTTACCCAGTTGGCGAATTCTCACGAGCTCCGCTGACGTAAGCGAGTAACGGCAACGGGCCAATTCGTTTTCAACAACTCGAAGGTCCGGACTACCCGGAAGATCAGTGCCAAGCGGCGCTCCCGAAGCGATCAGTGCCCGCGCCCGGTCGGCAACTATTGATCCGTTGGCCTTTTCTTCCTCCCAAGTAAAACCAACCGGTTCAAGGTCGATCCCGTAGACTGCCTCGTCTAGCAGTCGCGGCATTTCAATGTTGTTCGCCAGAAGATACAATTTACCTTCGCGCGTGACCAGCAAGGAACCGGCGCCCGGTTCGCGACTGAGGTCGATTCCGTTACTGCCGCCCGCGGACAACCAAGCGAAGTTAGGCTGGGATCCAACTAGTACTCCACCAAGATCCTCGGCGGCGAGCATCCGTACAATTCTTTGGATCTTGTCCGCGATCTCGGTATTCTTATCCACGGTTTGATGAGCTTTTCCTACTGGTTAACGCCGCTGGCCAAAAATCCGCCATCCACGGTCAGTATTTCGCCCGACACAAAACTAGCAGCTTCGGAAGCCAAAAAGACGGCGGCGCCCGCCAACTCTTCAACGCGGCCGAACCGTTTCATCGGCGTTCGGAGTAGGAATTCACGCCCGCGATCCGACCCGTCCAGCAATTTTTCATTTAGCGCGGTCCGGAAAACTCCCGGCGCGATGGCGTTAACATTAACGCCATTACCGGACCATTCCACCGCCAAAGATTTGGTTAGCGACGCGACGGCCGCCTTGCTGGCAGAATACGCGGCGACCTCGAACAAGGAAACGAACGTTGAAAGCGATGCTATATTTATGATTCGGCCGTAACCGCGTTCCAGCATGTGATGCCCAAATATCTGGCAACTGCGCAACGTGCCCGTCAGATTGATCTCCAAGATCGCATTCCATTCGTCTTCCGGGAAGTCCAAGGTAGGTGCGCGTTTGGTCCGGCCCGCGGAGTTTACCAATATGTCCACCTGTCCAAAGGCAGCGACCGATTGGTCCAAAAGGTTTTGCAACGAGGACCGGTCGGAAACATCCGAAATAAGCCGGAGAGTTTGGCGGCCGCGTGCTTCGATCTCAAGTGCCGCCGCCTCAACCTGGTCTCCGCGTCGCGAGGTCGGCACCACATTTGCGCCCGCCTCGGCCAATCCGTGCGCGATCGCACGGCCAATGCCGGAAGTCCCACCAATAACAACGGCCACCTTGCCCGTTATATCTAATGCAGAATAAGTCATCCAATATCCAATTCCTTGACTAGACAGTTGATCGCTAGACACCCAAACAGAAAGTGACAATAGCTGCAAATTCTAATCAAATTAAAGCATTTTCGCCCAGTTTCACTCTCGAAATTATGCTTATAAGGTCATACCAATTAATTATATAGTGCATTCCTTGTACTGGAACAACGAACAATTTAGACTCGACAACGGAGGCGCAAATAGCGCTTATAAGGTCAGACCAATTAATTATATAGCGCGAAGTGTGTAACACCATTATTAATATGATGTCAAGCAGATTTGGGGCCATGAATCTGCATTTGTAATAATTAAAGCCGGTAAATGAAGGTTAGTCTTGCTTTGTGTTGTAACTATGTGGTAAATAAACTCGTTACAGTCGCAGAACTGGTTAGACCATTGGTCTCATATCGATTTTTTGAGTTTGATCTGTAGTCGTGGCATAAATGCGGCATTGGACCCCGGTTTGAACGTCGAATTCTTGAGGTATCTTGAAGTAAAGGAGGAAACAGTTTGTCGGCTCCCAAACGAGATAACATCATCCGCCGCCAGGTGGGCAGTAACGTTTGGCTTAACCGTCCGGACCTGACAACTCTGTACTCCAGTACGCCGCCGATCGTGCAAGCTCTTCAATATGAGGTCATGGAGTCGGAAGCAGCGGTTGGCCGCGCGCAGTTTGAAGAACTGCAGCATGTCGCAACGGTTAATGACGGCGATCTGGTGATCGTCTTATTAGGGGGAAGAGGCGCGCAAGCTCTTCATCGCCAGTTGGGTGAATTGGCACAAACAAACGCCATCGACGATCTGCTAGGCCGGCTGCAGGTATTTACCCAAGACGCCTTGGCACCGATGCGGATGGATAACGGCCTAAGCTTTGTTCGCGATTTCGAACGATTGCTAGGTCCGGCCTTCTTTGCGAAGGTGAAAAGCTTTACGTCGATGCGGACGGACACCAACTACTTGGAATTGGGTTTGGCTAGTTATTTGGAAAAACTTGAACAACTGGGCGGTGTGGACATTTGCTTTCTTGGAATGGGACCGGAACCAAACGCCGCTTCGCACCTTTGTTATATAAGGCCCGGATCGGGCGCGACCATTGGCGACGTGGCGGGAATGATTCCGATCTCGCCCAGCATTCTCGAGCATCACATAAGCAAGTTCACCGCCGGGGGTAGTTCCTTTACGGCAGCGGACGAAGCCGAATGCCGCTCCGCCACGCATATTTTGACTTTAGGTCCGGCGGTAATACTCCGATCCCGCCGGATCGTGCAATCGATCGTCGATGCTGCGACCGCGCCGGCCAAGCGCGCGAGCTATCGCCGTCTTTTAGAGACCGAGATCGCCGAAGACCCGAAACAACGAGCCGCGCAACTTGACGAGAATCCGGGACTTTGGTTGCGGCTTCATGAAAACGTCCGCTCCTTGATCTTACCGGATGTCTTAACTACCTAGCGTTGGTTTTGGGAAGCAAATTATCCCTATGTCGAGGGCTTACGTCACATCAGCAGCACCCATCAGCGATTTCGCGATCGTCGTAGACCCGCGTGACAATTTGGCGGTCGTTAAGGGTGAAACCTTTGCCGGGCTAGAAGTCGCCTTGCCGTCGGGGCGTGTCCTGATCATTTCCGAGGTGGTTCCGCCGGGGCACCGTTTTGCTACGCGCGACATTCCCGCGGGCGAGTTTGTTCTCCAGTACGGCCAACCGATCGGTACCAGTATGGGTATTGGCGAGGGGGATTACATCACTCACGCCAACATGTCCAACGATGTGCCGGTGGTGCGCGAATTGCCGGAAGATCTGGTTACGCCGCCGCCCGACTATTTCCCCTTGGACGAACGTGGTACGTTTGCCGGCTTTCGCCGGGCGGATGGCCGGGTGGGTACGCGCAACTTCATCTTGATCGTGCCGACCAGCATGTGCGCCAGCCATGAAGCACAGCAGATCTCGATGATGTCCGAGTTCGTGCACTATAGCCGTGAAAAGTATCCGAATGTTGACGGAGTGGTGGCGATCCCGCACAACAAAGGATGCGGATGCCAGGACGGCTCGACCTTGGACGTAATGCTGCGCACGCTTTCGAACTATGCCGATCATCCCAACGTGGGCGGGGTGATCCTGATGGATCTCGGTTGCGAGAAAACCAATTTGGCCAAGGTCGAAAAATACTTACTGGGCCACCAGCGTTCGTTCAACAAACCCGTGGCCAAGATCGGCATTCAAGAGATCGGCGGGACGCAGGCGGCGATCGAACGCGGAATGAAAGAGGTCGAGCGGATGCTACCCGAGGTGAACCGCGCGGTACGCGAAGACGTATCGGTAAGCGAGATCGTTCTCGGGGTCAAGTGCGGCGGATCCGATGGCTTTTCCGGCATCTCGGCCAACCCGAGTTTAGGCCGCGCCTCCGATCTGTTGATACGTTCGGGCGGCACTGTCCTGATCACCGAAGTGCCGGAGTTTTGCGGAGCGGAACACCTGCTGGCGCATCGCGCCAAGGACGCCGAGACTGGCCGCGCGATCTATCGCCTAGTGGATTGGTACAAAGAGTACGCCTCGAAATTCGGCGCGGTGCTAAATCAGAATCCGAGTCCCGGCAATATCGCCGGCGGGTTGCTGAACATTACGATCAAGTCTTTGGGCGCCATGTCCAAGGCGGGCACTACCCGGGTCGAAGGCGTAGTCGAATACGCCGAAACACCAAAATGCCACGGGGTTCACTTGATGCAAGGGCCGGGTTACGATCAGGAATCGACCCCGGGGTTGGTGGCCGCGGGCGCCACGGTCGTCGTCTTTACCACGGGACGCGGAACCACCATCGGCAATGCCATCGCGCCGGTGATCAAGCTCTCTTCGAACACTGCTACGTTCGAGCGCATGTCGAGTGATATTGATCTATCCGCCGGCGGCGTGATCGACGGGATCGAAAGCATTGATCACGTTGGGGCGCGGATCTTCGAGCACATTCGGAAAGTTGCCGGCGGTGAAGTTCTGGCCAAGGCCGAAGTACTTAAGCACCGCGAGTTTCAGTTTTGGGCGGAACAGACCGTCTCTCTTTGATATGACCCGTGTCGATATTGGCAAACCGGAATTGGATGAAGTTGCGCACGACAAAGATCGATGGCGAACCGGCAACCCCCACACTTCGCGATGTGGCGACCATGGCCGGAGTCTCAGCCGCGACTGTTTCTCACGTCATCAACGACACGCGTAATGTTTCTCCCGCCACCCGCGCTCTGGTTCAGCAGGCCGCCGCCCAGCTAGGATATGTTCCCAATCAAGAAGCGCGGAACTTGGCCTTGGCAAAGAAGCCCCGGCCGGTTGCCGCGAGTGATCAGTCAAAGGTTCCCTCGCCTGCCGCGTTGAACCTGGCGGGTCAAGCCGCCGATCTCGCCCATTCGTTGCCGGCAAATGTCATCAATCTAACCGCTCCGGCCCGTTCGCCGCGTCAACTGTTGCGGATGCTGCGGGCGGTTCAACCCATTTCGAGAATTGAACTTGCGCGACGCTTGGGGCTGGATCGCAGTACTGTCACTGATGTTTTCAAACCACTAATAGCGTCTGGGATCGTTATCGAGACGGCCGAACCGGTACCGACGAATGGCAGCCGCGGCGTCGGCAGGCCGCCGTTGAATCTGACCTTTAACTGTGACCACGATGTGTTTATCGGGGTCAATCTGGGTATTCGCGGCACGCAAGTCGGCATCACCAATTTGGGCGGAGATATTCTGGCCGAAGAGGAGTTGGAAACACCGGACGATCCGAAGCGATCGCTGGATCTGATCCGCGCCAGCATCGCGCGGGTGCGCGAGACCGTGCCGGACCAGATCTTGCGAGTAATCGCCGTCGCGGTTCCCGGACCGACCGATACGGACCGAACCCGGTTGATCTATGCGCCACACCTGGGTTGGAACAACGTCGAGATCGCCCAGGCGTTAAAGTTCAAACCGCTCGCGGCGAAAGGCGGGGGATCCGAATTCGTACCCGTAATTGTCGAGAACGATTCGACCGCGGCGGCGATGTACGAGGCGCGCTTGCGATTAAATGACACGACGGCCGAGGCTCCCAATAACTTTATCTTGGTTCGGTCGGGTACCGGTATTGGCGTGGGATTGGTATTGGGTGGCGAGGTTTATCGCGGATCCGACCAGGGTGAAGGCCTGGCGGGCGAGTTCGGCCACATGACGATCGTCGCCGGTGGCAAACCGTGCGCTTGCGGAAATCGCGGGTGCTGGGAGCGGTACGCTTCGGCTTCGTCGGCCGCGTCGCTTTACCTGGGTGATCGCCGCCAGTTGGGCGGGACCGTTGCGCCGCGCTTTGTCGAGATCGTTGCGCGGGCCGAGGCCGGCGAGATCCGGGCCCAACGCACGCTCGAGCGCATGGGCGAGTACCTGGGCATCGGCATCGGTAACGTGATCATGGGGTTGGGTGTGCCCCGCGTGATCATCAGCGGCCGTATCGTTTACGGCTGGAAATATTTTCAGCAGCCGTTGCATGATGCGGTGGCCCTGAGCATGGCGGGCAAGTTGTCCGGATGGTCGGTCGAACCCGGCGAACCGCGCGGGGCGGGGTTGGGCGGCGCCTTGGAAGTTGCCGTAGATGAATTCTTGACCGCGAATTTGGCCTGGCGGGTTAGCGCGGCCGCAAAATAGTTACAGGCAATTTTAAGAAGGAACGAAGGTGAAGTAATGAATACTGCGGAGATCGATCGAGCGACATGTTTCGTGCCGGCCACGCATGTGGGCCAGGGCCGGCGAACGGCGGTGGAACCGGGCAAGACCGCGGCCAAATTCTTGCATTATGGCCGTATATCGCTAGGCGCGAACGACGCTCCGGTTTCATTCGATAATCAGGATCAGGAAACCGGACTGATCTGTCTAAAGGGAAATTGCCGGGTCACTTTGTCGGGTGATGCTTTCGTGATGGGGCAATACGATGCGTTGTACGTTCCGCGCGATTCGTCGATCGAGGTTCAACCGGTTGGTGAGGATGGATGCGATCTGGCCGAGATCTCGGCCCCGGTCGAGAAAAAGTATCCGGTGCAATTCGTCGCGTTCGCGGATGTGCGCAAGAATCCAAAACTGCATGTGCACGCCGGACTGCCGCCGTCTGAGCGCGATCTGAACGTACTGATCGGCGCCAATGTCGAAGCCGGCCGCATCATGGCGGGCGTTACCTTTTCGACGCCCGGCAACTGGACCTCGTGGCCGCCGCATGAACATTCGAAAATGTTGGAGGAGGCCTATCTTTATATTGACATGCCCGATCCCGGGTGGGGCGTGCAGTTCGTCTATACCAACCCGCGCGATCCAGAATTGGTCCAGGTCGTACGTGAAGGCGATGTGGTGTTGATGCCGAAAGGCTATCACCCGAACGTGTCGGCGCCGGGCGGGCAGATCAACTTTCTCTGGATGATGGCAGCGATGCGTGAAGGCGAAGACCGCCAGTTCGGCGTGGTCAATGTGCAACCGGAATATGCGGGCGGCCAAACCGGCCTGGAAGCCGCGGCGGGGAAATAGCTGTCGGTGGTCGTGAAGTTTTTGTTCTCGTCGCCGTAGCGACGGCTGAGTTTAGCCGTGGCTTTCAAGCCACGGAATTCGCATAACGTGCCTCGTCGCGTCAGCGACGATTGAATTTGGGTCGGTTCCATGGGGATGGAGTTCGGCGTCAGTCTGAGCCTGGTCTGATCGCCACGTGATCCGGGGTTGCAAAGTGAGTTGCCTCCGAATTCATGCGTCGCTGACGCGACGCCCGGCGTTACCCGGCCCACCGTGATGGGTTGAAACCCACGGCTACGATCAGCCGTCGCTATGCGACGAAGACCAATCGGAGCGCCGCTTAGGCACTGCCCGTGCGTGAAGATTTTCTGAGTCTGTAACCGCGACATTTAAGGAAACTAAACGATGATCCTGGACCAATTTAAATTAGACGGCAAAGTTGCGCTCGTTACCGGCGCCTCGGCCGGATTGGGAGCGGCGATCGCGGTCGCGTTGGCCGAAGCGGGCGCCGACGTGGCCGTCCATGGAAACTCTCGGACGCCGGACGCTACGGGCGAATTGATCACGGCGCGCGGCCGCCGTTCGTTGACGCTGCGCGGCGACTTGGCCGATAGCGACACGCCCCGGCACTTGGTCGAACACACAATAGACGAATTTGGGCGACTGGATATATTGATCAACAATGCCGGCACGATCCGGCGCGCGCCCGCCGTCAGTTATTCCGAGAACGATTGGGCATCGGTGATCGAAGTAAATCTGACCAGCGTCTTTCGGCTTTCGCAATTGGCCGGACGACATATGTTGGAACGCACCGATGGCGTACGGGGAGGAAAGATCGTCAACATCGCCAGCCTGCTATCCTTTCAAGGCGGCATGACGGTGCCGGCATATGCGGCTTCGAAGGGCGGGGTCGCGCAATTGACGAAAGCCCTAGCCAATGAATGGGCTGCGCAGGGGGTCAATGTAAACGCGATCGCGCCCGGATATATGCGGACCGATAACACGACGGCCTTGCAAAACGACGAGACCCGCAATCGCCAGATCCTAGAACGCATACCCGCCGCCCGTTGGGGCGAGGCGGACGACCTAGCCGGCGCCGCGGTTTTTCTTTCCTCCCCGGCCAGCGATTATATGCATGGTCATATACTGGTCGTTGATGGCGGCTGGATGGGGCGGTAGAAAGACCAGATGCTAGATGTCAGTTTCATTCGGGATCACGGCATGATCAAATGCGTCGGGAGGCCGAGGGGGCGCAATGGCTAGATTTGGTTTTAATGGAGCATGCGGCATCGTACTTTTTGCCGTGTTGTTGGGTTCCGCGGCCCTTGCCCAGACCGCAACTCCGGTATCAAAAACTTGGGTCGCCGATCGCGGTGATGGCACCTATCGCAACCCGATCCTGCAAGCCGATTATTCGGACCCCGACATCGTTCGCGTTGGTGATGATTACTATCTAACCGCATCCAGCTTCAACGCCATTCCCGGCCTGCCGATCCTACACTCAAAAGATCTGGTCAATTGGAACCTGATCGGCTACGCGTTGAAGCGTCAGCCTCCGATTGACGTCTTTCGCAAACCGCAGCACGGCAAGGGTGTGTGGGCGCCAGCGATTCGCTTTCATAAGGGCGAGTTCTATCTTTACTATCCCGATCCCGACTT
>JBDSEC010000240.1:0-7551 GCA_039920205.1 Pyrinomonadaceae bacterium | reverse complement strand
GAAGTTGCCCCGAACCGGCCAAGAGAAACTCCTTGGTCTGGGCATCGCGGGAAAAGTGAAGCGCCGGATCTTCCTCTAAGATCTTATGTAGCGCAACGCTGATCTTTTCTTCGTCCTGGCGGGATTTTGGTTCGATGGCAAAGGCGATCGCTGCCTCAGGATATTCCACCGGGTCATATACGATCGGCGCGGCTTTGTCGGCCATCGTATCGCCGTTCTGGGTCTCTTTCAGCTTTACCACCGCGATGATGTCGCCCGCCTTGGCGTATTCGATCTTGTCTAGCTGCTTGCCTTGCATCGAATGCAACGCGCCCAGACGTTCTTGGATCCCACGGGTGGTGTTCATCACCGTAGCATCCGAATTGATCGAGCCACTGATCACCCGCATCACATTGATACGACCGGCGAATGGATCCGCGATGGTGCGGAACACGTAGGCCGAAAACGGTTCGGTCTCGCTGTATTTTCGAGTCAGCTTTTCGCTGTCGGCTTCGACCGCAGCGCGGCCGTGTTCGGCTTCGTGATGGGCCGGATCTGGTGCGTAATCAATTATGCCATCCAGCAGAGTTTGAATCCCGACCAAGGTCAACGACGAAACGGCGAACACCGGACAAAGTTTACTGGCCGCGATCGCTTTGCCGATGTTGGGCAGGATGTCAGATTCCTCCAACGTTCCCTTATCAAAGTACTTCTCCATTAAGGCGTCGTCCGATTCGGCGACCAATTCGATCAGGCGTTCGCGCGTCTTGTCCAACACGTCGCGGCCGGATTCGGGCAGCGGTACTTCCTTGGCCTTACCGTTGTCGTCAAATTCGTAGGCCTTCATGTGCACGACATCGACCACGCCGCGGAAATCCTTCTCTTTTCCGATCGGAAGCGTGAACGGAATGATCGCGCGACTGAAAGTCTTCGACGCGCTTTCCAAGGCCGCGCCAAAGTCTGCCCGCTCTTTATCCAACTTGTTGATCACCATGATCCGCGGCAGCATGAATTCGTTGGCATAGGACCAGGCCTTTTCAGTCTGCACCTCGACGCCGTTGACGCCGTCCACGACCACCAGCGCACAATCCGCCACGCGCAATGATGGACGAGCGTGCGAAATAAAGGCGGCGTAACCCGGAGTGTCGATCAGGTTTACCTTGGTTTCACGATATTCCAAATGAGCCAACGCCGTGTTGAGTGTGATCTTGCGGGCGATGGAATCTTCTTCATGGTCGGTGACGGTATTGCCTTCCTCGACCTTGCCCCAGCGGGCAGTCGCACCGGCAAAATAGAGCATCGAACTGACCAGTTGGGTCTTGCCCGCATCGCCGTGGCCGATGACGGCCAAGTTGCGGATCGAT
Source organism: Pyrinomonadaceae bacterium (assembly GCA_039920205.1). Lineage (GTDB taxonomy): Bacteria > Acidobacteriota > Blastocatellia > Pyrinomonadales > Pyrinomonadaceae > JBDSEC01. The sequence goes on along the minus strand of JBDSEC010000240.1, from coordinate 6,208 downwards.
TCGGTTGGGTATGCTTTCATGGTAAAGAGAAGAAGTTCCTTTCGACAAGTTTTCGCGAAAGACCTGGCCAGAAACCATGGCGGTGATCGAAAAGCATCGGGGCGATGCCATTTTTCCCGTCAAATGTCGCTTTGATCCCGCCGGCTGGCCGCCGTCTTTGCGCCGCGATTTTGCGTGAACAGGTAATTTATCCGAGCAGTTAGGGTTACGCAAGCGGGCCGAAGCGGCTGGGGTAGGGGGGTTGGGGGCTGGGGGTTGGGCAAGCGGCATGATGACAACCGTCGCGTTTACCATTACATTGTGCAAATCGAACGCAACATTGACCGTTTTCACTTAATTGCCAATGAATTTGTTGTTTAGAATCGCGGGATCGAACATTTGCTCGGAACTAGTCCGCGTTGGTTTCGCATTGCTCGCAATTTCCCTTTCGCTTTCCGCGCAAGCGGTTAAATCCTATTCGAAATACGGGCCCGGTGACTTTCCGCTGGTTTACCAGAACCGCGCGGCGGATGTGTTGGTGTCGCCGGAAGACTTTCGGGTCGTGCAGATCGCGGCGGGGGATCTGGCGGCGGATGTCGAGCGCGTGACGGGTAAGCGTCCGACGGTGGTGAACGGGGCGAGCGCCACCCGCAATGTGGTCGTGATCGGAACGTTGGGACATAGTGCGGCGGTGGACGGTTTGGTCAAGTCGGGCAAGATAAATGTTTCGCGGATCGAGGGCAAGTGGGAGAGTTTTATCATCACAACGGTTCGTGCTCCGTCGCCGGGAATCGACACTGCGCTGGTCATCGCGGGCAGCGACCGGCGCGGCACTGCCTTTGGCGTTTATCAATTGTCGCAGGCGATCGGCGTTTCGCCTTGGTACTGGTGGGCCGATGTTACGCCGGAACATAAGTTCCAACTCATAATATCGCCCGGCCAAACGTACGGTGGCGAGCCGTCGGTGAAGTACCGCGGAATTTTCCTGAACGACGAAGATTGGGGATTGCAGCCCTGGGCGGCGAAAACCCTGGAACCGGAAACCGGTGATCTTGGTCCAAAGACCTATGCGCGCATCTTCGAGCTCTTGCTTCGTCTTAAGGCCAACATCGTGTGGCCGGCAATGCACGAAGTGACGCACCCGTTCAACACCAATCCCGCGAACCGGCAGGTCGCGGACGATTACGGAATTGTCCTGGGGTCTTCGCACGCCGAGCCGATGCTGCGGAACAACGTTGGCGAATGGAAGCGGCCGCCGGACGACTATAACTTCGTGACCAATCAGGTTGGCGTCACCGAATATTGGGACCAACGCGCAGGCGAAAACGGGAAGTTCGAGAATGTCTATACTCTCGGGATGCGCGGCATCCACGATAGCCCGATCCAGGGCACCAGGGATCAACCGGAACGGATCAAGGTGCTGGAGAAGATCATAGAGGTCCAGCGTCAGATCCTGACTAAACGCGTCGATCCGAACGTTACCGCGATCCCCCAGATATTCTGTCCCTATAAGGAAGTGTTGGCGGACTATCGTTCCGGGCTAAAGGTGCCGGACGATGTGACGGTGGTCTTCCCGGACGACAACTTTGGCTACGTTCGCCAGTTTCCCACGCCAGCCGAACAGAAGCGAAAGGGCGGATTCGGTGTCTATTATCACCTCTCGTATTTGGGTCGGCCGCTCTCGTACCTTTGGCTGAACACAACGCCGCCAGGGTTGATCTGGGAAGAGATGTCGAAAGCCTATGATCACAACATGCGCCAATTCTGGGTCCTGAATGTCGGCGATCTAAAGCCTGGCGAGATCGGCCTGGAATTCTTTATGCAGATGGCCTGGGACATAAAGAAATGGCGGCGCGAGAATCTGGGGGAGTATTTACGCGGCTGGGCCAGTCGCGAATTCGGCGCGGCCCAGGCCCGCGAGATCGCGGAAGTGATGGATGGGTATTACCGGCTTGGGTATGCGCGCAAGCCCGAGCATCTGCAATGGTATCTACCAAATGAGAGCCCGCGCCCCAGCGAATTTTCCGCCGTCGATCTTGGCGACGAAATGCAAACCCGTCTAGACGCGTATCAGGGATTGCGTAACCGTGCCGAAGCGGTTTTCACCTCGCTGCCGCCGGAAAAGAAGGACGCGTTCTATGAGCTTGTGCTTTATCCCGTGCGCAGTGCTAGCCTAGTCAACCAACGCTTTTTCGCCACTGAAAAAGCCGTGTTGTATGCCCGGCAAGATCGTGCGAGCGCCTTGAGTTGGGCGATACGAGCAAAGGCCGCGACCGTTCAGATCGAGGCCGACACTAAGTATTTCAACGAACAACTCGCCAACGGGAAATGGCGCTTCATAATGTCGCCCGAAATGGGTCAGGGGCAGTGGCCCAGTATGCGCAGCTCCCCTCCGCGCGTCCCGGAATCGGTCTTGAATAGAAACATACCTGAGGTTGCCGCGTTAGGCGTCGCGATCGAAGGCGACGAAAAACCCGTTGAACTCGATCGGCCGGGGCGATTGAAACAATTGGACGTCTTTACCAAAGGTACACGGTTCATTGACGTCTACAACCAAGGAAGGGCCCCAGTTCGGTGGAACGCTACCGCGAATCGGCCGTGGATCAGGCTGTCTCAGACGAAAGGCGAACTGAAGAACGACACTCGGGTTGTGGTCTCGATCGATTGGCGCCTGGCACCTATGAGCGGCGAAGTTCAGGGTGAGGTCGAGATCAAGACCCCGACCGAATCGCGCCGGGTCATCGTCACGATCAACAATCCAACTTCACCACGACCGGCTGACCTAAAAGGATTCGTCGAATCGAACGGCGTCATTTCGATCGAGGCGGAAAACTTCACCGCTAAGACGGAACGAGACGGTTCGGGATGGCAAACCGTATTTGGTTTGGGCCGAACGGGCGATTCGGTGACGATCTTCCCTACGACCGCGGGCAGCATTGAACCGACGGATTTGGCCTCAAAATCGCCGGTGTTGCAGTACCAGATCTATTCGTTCACCGGCGGCGATTTTGATGCTCGCTGTTATTTGTTACCAACCCAGCCATTGGCTATCGGTCGCGGCCTTCGTTACGCCATCGGCATCGACGATCATCCGCCGCAGATGGTGGTCGTCGGCGCGGATGTCGAGGTGTCCTCGCCCCTTTGGGCGCGGAACGTCTTGAACGCCACCACCATTGGCGCCAGCCAGGTCAAACTATCACCGGGCCGACATGTTCTAAAGATCTATATGGTCGATGCGGGCGTGGTTGTGGATAAGATCGTTCTTCAGGCGGGCGCGTCAGTCATGAGCTACCTGGGGCCTCCGGAAACAATTATCCGACATTAGACTAGGCGGAAATTGACCACTTAGGTCTAGGTGTCAGAACCGATCAAGTTGATTGCGGAACGCGCGGAATCGCGTTATAACCGTTCGATGCCAAAACCCGGTTCGATTATCCTGTTGCTCTTGCTTGGCGCGGCCTCCTCGGTCGGTGCACAAGCGCTGGCCGGTCACGATGACAATCAATCGTGGAATGATGTTCAACTGACCATCCCCCTGGCCCATAAGGTGGATTTCGTGACGCAACTCACCCTGCGCTTCGGCAAAGACATTTCCCGGTTGAACGAGCAACGTATTGGGGTCGGCCTGGCGTTCAAACCAGCCCAGCATTGGACTTTATTAGGTGGTTATCAATACATCTATGCACGGAATGCCCTGGGCCATTTCCGCCGCGAGGACCGATTTGATGTGCGCGCCATCGTTAAGTATCCGTTGAAGGGATTTGGCTTTACCCATCGCAGTGTTCTCGAATACCGTTTCCGGCGAGTGGTCAACAGTTGGACCTACCGGGCGGCGTTCACGATCGACCATAAGTTCAAGTGGGTCCCGCAAAGTAAACTATTTTTGACGGACGAGGTTTTTCGCGATTCGCTGATCGAAAGGTTTTCGCGGAATCGGTTTTCCGTGGGAATGAATAAGGTATTGACCAAACTACTGTCGGTCGACATCTATTATCTGCGGCAGAGCGACGGTCTCGCGCGACCGGGTAATCTGAATGTCATCGGGACCAGTTGGAAGATCCATTTGTAACGCCGAACTTGATCGAGCGACCCTCCATCGCTTCCCGGTTTCAGTTCAGCAAGAGCAACCCTCGCCGCTCGTCCAACCATCAGTGCCATAGTTCACGGCACGCCAGATGCCGCATTTCGCTACCCTAAGTTGGAATGAACTGACTTTTACACTAAACTCCCCGGCGGACGACGATACCAGTTGGAGACAATTTCTATGAACAGGCGATCCCGTTTGGGGCAGGTAATTGGCGGTTTGGGGCTTTCCGGTCTGTTGTTGCTAAACAGCGTGGTGCTGTTTGGCCAAGACACCCTGGGGGGAGCCTCGATACTAGATGCCGACCGTTCTGGTGGAGCGGTGTTCACCGTACGCAAGGCCAAGCCGCGGCAGGTTCCGCAAGCGGAAAAACGGCAGGTAGCGGTGGTGATCCGTCGTCCGGCCAATGATAAGCCGGCGGCGCACGCCGGCTCTAGCACGCCCGACCGTCCGCGACCGCCCCGCCCCGTGACGCCGCAGATCACGCCGGAAGAAAAGGCGTACCAGTTGGTCGAAAAGGGCGACGAGTACTTTGATCAAAAGCAGTATCAAAAGGCCATCGATTCTTACCAAGCGTCGTTGAAGATCGTCCCGAATAACGGCGAAGCCTTCTATGGAATGGGTGATGCCTATGATGCATTGAACCAAGAAGATCAAGCCCTGGCGGCGTATGAGAAAGCCGTCAAGTTCAAGCCGAATATTGGAATGGCCCACTATAATATGGGTCTGATCTATTACGGCCGGCAACGGTTTGAAGACGCGCAGAAAGCCTGGACTCAGGCGGTCATCTACCGGCCCAGCGATCCCGTTCTGTTCAACTATCTCGGGTTGGTCGATCTTGAGTTGAAGAAGAACGAAGAGGCGGCCACCGCCTTTACCAATGCCGTCAAGTTCAAGGGCGATTATGCCGAAGGCTACTACAATTTGGCGAGCGCCTACATTCGCCTTAACCGCGTACCCGAGGCGATCGAGAATTATAAGCAGGCGATCCACTTCAAACCGGACTACGCCGAAGCCTATTTCGATATGGGCGTGGCCTATTACGGTCAGAAGAAATATTCCGATGCGATCTCGGCTTACACGGCGGCGTCGAAGTTAATGCCGGGAAATGCGGACGTGCTGAAAGAGTTGGGTGATTCCTATAAGCAAATAGAGCAGTGGGATAACGTTGCGCGGGTTTATCTGCAAGCCACGCAGATAGAGCCTAAGGATGCCGATGCCTTGAGCGAGTTGGGCTATGCCTATGGCCAAAACAAGCGCTGGCCTGAAGCGGTTGCGGCGCTGCGTAAGGCTGCGGAACTGAACCCGAACGACGCCGAAGATCTGAGCAATCTGGGTTGGGCCCTGAGCAAGTCAAAGAGCCATGCCGAAGCGGTTGACGTGTTGAAACAGGCCGTCAAGTTAAATCCGAATTTCGCGCCCGCCCAGTTCAATCTTGGTTTCTCGTTGGCCGTGTTGCAACGTTATCAAGAAGCAGCCGTCGCCTTTGGTGAAGCGGTGCGGTTAGCGCCCAAGTCAGCCAAGGCCCACAACAACCTGGGCTTCGTTTATGGAAATCTGGACCAATGGGATAAGGCCATCGCCGAGGGTAAACGCGCCGTCGAGATCGACCCACAATATTCCGAGGCCTATATGAACCTAGGCATTGCCTACGTCATCAACGGCAAGAAGAAAGAAGCGGTCGAACTGCAAAAGAAACTGAAAACCTTCGACCCGGTAAACGCGGAACGTTTGCAGGTGGTGATCGACCACCCGCCGGCTAAAAAGAAAAAGTAGTCCGATCAACTTGTTTTTTGAAGGAGACGGGCGACGCCTAGCCGGAGCGCGGGCGACCCGCCCGCAGGTTACGGAGCCACGATCACAAACGAAAGCCTTCAACCTAAATTGGAGGCTTTTGTTTTACCTGCATCCTGCGAACCAACGGGCTCCCCGCTAAGCCGGAGCGCGGGCGACCCGCCCGCAGGTTACGGAGCCACGATCACAAACGAAAGCCTCCAACGTAAATTGGAGGCTTTTGTTTTACCTGCATCCTGCGAACCAACGGGCGAGACGCAAAGCCGGACCGCGGGCGACCCGCCCGCAGGTAACGGCGCCACGATCACAAACGAAAGCCTCCAACGTAAATTGGAGGCTTTTGTATTACCT
>JBDSEC010000239.1:0-4603 GCA_039920205.1 Pyrinomonadaceae bacterium | reverse complement strand
AGCAGTTGACCTGGCGTTTGGGAATTTGGAAGGGCCGATGCTCGAAGGCGGCAGTACTTCTAAATGCGGGGCCGCTTCACACAGTTGTTTCGCATTTCGCGTACCCACACGTTTTGGGCGGCATTTGAAGAGCGCCGGCTTTGACGTGATGAACCTGGCCAACAACCACGCCAGCGACTTTGGCGAAAATGGCCGCAATAGCTCCAAAAAGGTACTTGAGGGCTTGGGTATCAAACACGACGGCGCCGACGAAACTGACATAGCTCGATTGGAGATAAACGGCAACCGGATCTCGATCATCGGATTTGCCACCAACCGTGTTTCACTAAATCTCAACGACATCGAGATCGCCAGCCGCGCCGTTGCGGAAGAGAAGAAGAATGCCGACCTGGTCTTTGTTTCGTTCCACGGCGGAGCCGAGGGCGAAGGCGCGCAACACGTCCCCCGGGGTAACGAGATCTTCCTGGGGGAATCTCGCGGAAATCTCCGCGCGTTCACGCACGCGGTCGTGGATGCCGGCGCCGACTTGGTGATCGGGCACGGACCCCACGTCGTCCGCGCGATGGAGGTCTACAAAGACCACCTGATCGTTTACTCGCTGGGTAATTTTTGCACCTATGGCTTTCGTCTGGCTGGCGCGACCGCGCTTTCGATGATCCTCGAAGCCAAGATCGGCCCGGACGGCAAATTCCTTGGTGGCAAAGTACACGCGGCCCGGCAGATCGGCGCGGGTGTACCTTCATTGGATCCCGGCAAGGTCGTGCTTGGTGTTCTGCGTAACCTTTCAACCGCCGATTTCGGCCCGAGCGCGGTCAAGATCGACGCCGACGGAACGATCTCAGCACCGTGAAACAGATCGCTCAACTGAACCTAAGAATTTAGCCATAGAGGTCACGGAGAGAAATCATAGATTTGGTCATTGGGTGATTGAGTCATTGAAACGAACGTTGAGGTGTAAATTTATCGTTGTCAATTCCCATTCAACTCCATCGAAAACAATTCGCCTGCAATTCAATGACTCAATCACTCAATGACCCAATTCTTCTCTGAGCCCTCTGTGGCTAATTCTTAAAGCACTCGGCTTTGTACTACAAAGTACTTGACGGATCTCGATTCTCGCGTAAAATAACCCCAATGGCTTCGATCCACCAATTTCCGACCAACCCCGTCCCCGACGATCCGTCCGAACCACCCGCGTTGCATGAACGTGCGATGGATAATTTGGAATTTATCCGCGACACGATGGAACGCGCTTCGGCGTTCACGGCCGTGCCGGGGTGGGGCGGATGCTTGATGGGGGTGGCGGCGCTGGCCGGCGCTGTGATCGCTTCGCGGCAGGTTGATGGCCGGGGATGGCTTACCACTTGGCTGGTGGTGGCGGTCATTGCTTTCGTCATTGGTGGTTGGGCCATGGATCGTAAGGCACGCGCTTCGAAATTAGCATTGCTCAGCGGCCCGGGACGAAAGTTTGCCCTAGGAATGGCGCCGCCGATCATTGCGGGCGCGCTAATGTCTCTAGTTTTGTATCGCTTGAACATGCCGGGATTGATGCCCGGCGTCTGGTTACTACTTTATGGCACGGGAGTGGTGACGGGCGGCATGTTCTCGATCCCGGTGGTGCCGGTAATGGGGGTCTGTTTCATGGCGCTGGGCGTAGGGGCGTTTTTCGCGCCGATGGCCTGGGGCGATGTTTTCATGGGCGCGGGATTTGGCGTGCTGCACATCATTTTCGGCGCCGTGATCGCAAGGAGGTATGGTGGCTAAGAGAAGTACACTTAGAAAAGTTGAAAGCAACACAAAGGGAACCGAACCCTCAGCGGGCTTGCGCGAAGTAAAATCGCGTACGACCGCGGCCGAAGCCGCGCCGGATCTCGACCGGTTGATCCATGAACGGTTGCGTTTGGGTATCGTCAGCGCGCTGGCCGCGAACGACCGGCTGACCTTTAATCGCTTGAAGGAATTGATGCGCACGACCGACGGCAATCTGAGTGTTCATGCGCGAAAACTTGAAGAGGGCGGTTATATCGCCTGCACCAAATCGTTCGAGGGACGTGTGCCGAAGACCGAATACCAGATCACCATGTCGGGCCGCAAGGCGTTAAAGCGCTATTTAGACCATATGGAAGCGTTGATCAGATCCATGCGTCAATAGTTCTAGTCGGTCTTTTTTTTGCTATGGCGCTTTGCTGCGCAAAGTACTCTGTGATCCGTCGTCCTATTATTTAACGAAGGGGTCCGTCCATGGCTGCACCTTTAATGCTCTTGACCATAGTTGGTGTGCTCGGGGCGATGCCACTGATCGTCATCGCGTCGCTGACGAAGCGTCGCTTTTTGTTGAAATTCGTTGCGGTCTCGGCCGGATTGTGGCTCCTGGCGTATTTCGGATTGCTGCTGTTTTCTTCGTTGAACAGCAAGGAAAAGATCTTGACCGTGAACGAACCAAAAGAGTTGTGCGGATTTTATTTGGATTGTCATCTGCACGTGGCGGTGGCCGGCGTAAGCCGGTCGAAAACGATCAGCGGAACCGGTGGTATTCGATCTGCGGCGGGTACGTTTTATGTCGTCTCGGTCAAAGTCTTTAACGATGCCAAGCGGGCGACGATCGGTTTGTTGGACCCGCGCGCGATCGTAGTGGACCAACGTGGACGTCAATTCGTCCGGTCCGAGGCGGCCGAGCAAGCGTTGGGCGACAGTTCGCCGCCGCTGAACAAAATGCTCGGGCCCGACGAATCGCTGACGAAACCGGTGGTCTTCGATCTACCGGACGACGTGGTACAGCCGATGTTGCAGGTAAACGAGGGGTACCAGATCGATCGGTGGTTGGAACTATTCTTGATCGGTGACGAGAACAGTTTGCTCCACCAAAAGGTGAAGTTCCGGTTGGATCAATAGAGTCACGAGAAAAAAGGGGAATCGGGTGATGACTGATAGAACAAAAATGGGGATCGCGGTGGTCGAGGCCGCCTTGGTCCTCGGCATATTGGGTGACGCAATGTTGCGGGCGACGCCCTGGGGATTAAATCTCTTCATTTTCGTAATAGGGACCATTGCCGCGCTGGTAATGCTGAACACGCGATGGCGGGCCAAGTCCGTGAGGGTTTACGATTCCTGGCTTTACGTGCCGTTGCTCATCTTCTCGCTCGGGTTCGCCTGGCGCGATTCTATCGCGCTGCATTTCTTTGATCTGATGGGGATCCTGACCGTGCTGGCCTTGCTGACGTTGCGGGCCGCGGGGTTGAACCTGCTACGCACAAGTCTATCGCGTTACGTATTCGTGCATGCGACGGCTTTGCTCAACGGAATGTTCGGGCCGTTCATGTTGTTGATCAGCGACATCAAATGGGCCAATTTACCCAAGAATGGATTCACTAAACATCTGATGGCTGTGGTGCGCGGACTGCTGATCGTAGCGCCGTTGCTGTTGATCTTTGGCGTGCTGTTGATGGCCGCCGACGCCGTGTTTGCGGGCATTATTAAGCAAACCTTGCATATCGAATTCCCCACGCTGTTTGGCCACCTATTCCTGGCAGGCTTTATTGCTTGGATCGCGGGCGGATTTCTGCGGGGCGTCGTGTTGGGGGGCGCGGCAGAGTTTGCCTGGAAGACGCGATCTGCGACGGCGGGGATGACGATCCTGAATCGGCCCGAATCCGGGCCGCTCTCGCTGGATCTAAGTAAGGCGAGCGTTACCGTCGACGCTGAAGACCCGAAAACCGATGATCCCTCCGATCCGGTCAAGGACACGCCGCCCGCCGTCGAACCGTCGCCGCCGTTCGGGAAACTGGCGCTGGGCGCCGTCGAGGTCAGCATAGTTGTCGGCCTTCTTAACGTGCTGTTTCTTTGCTTTGTCATAGTGCAAGTCCGTTATCTCTTCGGCGGGGCCGCCATGATTCAAAGTACCGCGGGCATGAGTTATGCCGAATATGCTCGGCACGGTTTCTTTGAACTGGTGGCGGTGGCGATTTTGGTATTGCCGATCTTGTTAGCAGTGCACTGGCTTCTGCCTAAGGAAGATGCACGTCTGGCGCGGCTGTTCCGGGTACTGGCCGGCGTTCAGATCTTGCTGCTGTTTGTCATCATGGCCTCGGCGATGAAACGCATGTTGATGTACCAGGGTGCGTATGGCATGACCGAGCTGCGTCTTTACACTACGGCCATGATGGGATGGTTGGCGCTGGTCTTTGTCTGGTTCTCGCTCAGTGTATTACGCGGACATCGCGAGCGATTTATTGGCGGCGCGGCGATCGCCGGCTTTGCGATCTTGTTTTTGCTACACGCGATCAATCCTGATGGATTGATCGTGCGCTACAACACGTCATCGGCCCGGTCGGGCCCGGCGGTCGATATCTATTACTTAACGCGATTAAGTAAAGACGCCATGCCGGACCTATTGACCGTCATGCCGGCCATGACGCACACGGATCGCTGCCTCGTGGCCGGGGAGCTACTGCATCGATCGAGTCTTGAGCTGCCGACCGATTGGCGGTCCTGGAATTGGTCGCGGAGCGTTGCGCGGCGGCAATTACACGCCGCCGAAAGCCAGATCGAAACCTTCGGTTGCCCGGAAATGGGGCCAGGCGGCCAAAGCACGCCAATACCGGAT
>JBDSEC010000238.1:0-16182 GCA_039920205.1 Pyrinomonadaceae bacterium | reverse complement strand
CCCACCGCCTGGACATTCCCGCCGTAGGCACCGAGGCCCATTATTGGCAGCAGTCGTACATAGAGTTCATGGACCAGCCCGAGATCGAGCCGCGAACTGGTCAGCCCAAGCATTTCGAGCAGGTCGCCTTCGAACGTTGGCTAGATGCAAACCCGAACGGCACGACTTTGTTGCTGGACACGATCGACGTGCATATGGGTGCGGTGCATGCGTTAATGGCGGCCACTTCAACGCGCGAACGACGCATCGCTTTCAAAGGCTTTCGCGTTGATTCGGGGGATCTGGCCGAACTCGGAAGATGGTGCTTAGCGTTTTTCACCGCGAACGGAATGCCGGAATTAATGCCGATCCTGACCGGCGACATTGACGTTGAAAGCCTGCAACAGATCGTCAAAGCATTTCCGGCGGCGGCGGGTTTTGGCGTCGGGACAAAACTCTCGAGTGAGGTAAAACGCATCGCGGGCGTGATCTTTAAAGAATGCCTGATCGAAGGTCAGCCGACCTGCAAAGCCTCGAACGACCCCGACAAATCGACGCTTCCGGGATCGCTACAGGTTTTTCGGGGCGTGGACGCGACCGGTAATTTTGTTGGTGACGTGATCGGTCTGGATGATGAAGAGCCACTGATCGATGGCGCAGTGACGGTTGACCGCCTGCTGCTTCCCTTCTGGGAGAACGGCCACCACGAGGCCATCCCGTCGATCGAAAAGCAGAAATCGTATGTTGAGGAACAGCGCCGCCGATTCACCGATATCGAAAATTATCCAGTGCAGCTAAGCGAACGATTGGATTCGCTGCGCGAAGATCTGATCGCCCGCATGCGCGTGGACCAGTCGGGGTGGCGGGGCCTGGTGAATGTGCCGGATAACCTCGCGAACGAGCTTAGTCCGGTTCCGTCGTTAAAGCAGACCGCGGGCGATCGTTCATAGTTTGTCCGCTTCCAATCGATGCCTCGTCAATTAACGGACAATCCAGAATCGCCCAACCGTTTGTTTAACTACACCAGATTGATCGCTGTCAGCCTTGGGTTTCTCGCGGTTCTAGCGCTCTTCCACTACCTCTCGATATGGACTTGCCGATCGATTCCCTTCGATTGTCCCGGGTCCTGGCCGATCAGCGTCTTTAAAAGCGTGTCACCAACTGCGCCACGACTGCTGGCCGCGGCCGGAACTTTGCTGCTGTTTGGATTGCTAATTTGTTTACTGGAAAAGACAGATTACCGTTTGGTTTACGTTGTTTTAGCAGGCGTTCTGTTGGTGGTGGGATCGAACCTCATACAGGGGTGGCAGATCGGATTGTATGCGCCCGTTTCCGGCAGCGCGTATACCGGCGAATTGGTTCCGATCGCCACTGAGGGACAAGAGTATTATCATGACGTGTTGCGGATCCAAGACCCAAAACAACTGTTGTTTCATTACAACGAAGAGAACGTAAAGTTAAATCAACATTCGCACACGCATCCGCCGGGAGCGATCTTCTTGTTCTACGGGTTGCTGAAATTGTTGCGGCATCCCGGGTTGGTTTCCCTTTTCATCGCGATCGTTTCGGTCAGTTTTTCCGCCTTCCTTCTACATCGGTTGCTACTGACCGAAGTTAATCCCCGCACGGCGCGGTTCGCCACGTTTCTATTCCTGCTTCTACCTGCCGTCCAGATCTATTACCTGGCGACATTGGATGCGTTGATCGCGACGGTGTTGTTAGGAGTGCTCTATTGTTTACGCCGATCTGATCAACGCAAGTATTTGTGGCTGGCCGCGTTGCTGCTGATAATCTCGTTCACGCTTACATTCGTTTCACTCTTCATTCTTCCGGTGCTGGTGTTGTTTGAATTGGTGGACCGACGCAGTCTTCGCAGATCGTCATTTCTGTTGGTTGGTTTGGTAGGCTTTCATCTAGCCGCTTGCCTCTTGCTCGGTTACAACGCGTGGCTATCGTTCCGCGCCGCCTCGCATTTCGAGAATCCGCACGGATTCATGTTGTTGGTCGATCCGGTGAATTATCTCTTCACGCGGCTGGAGGACGTTTTCGAGTTAGCGGTTTTCCTAGGGCCGTGGCTGCTGTTGTTGATCGTACGAGAGATCAGATCGCAGTGGCGTTCGCGGTCTCCGCTATTGACCAGGTCGCTTCTGGGAATTGCCACGTTGCTGGGGATGTTCCTTACGGGAGCGTTCCGCACCGGTGAGACAGCGCGCGCGGCGATCTTCATCTTTCCGTATTTTCTGATCCCGATCGCGCTCTTGCTGCACCGGCTGAAACCGACTAGATCCGAGCGTTGGCAACTCGCAAGTCTGGTCTTCGCGCACACGGTCCTTATGCAACTGATCGGCAACTACTTCTACTAGCCTGCCGTTGTTTTCGCCTTCTACTTTGCGCCTGGGCGAGGTCCCACAACTTTCGAAAAAGGCTGGATTGGGATGATTCGTTTCACGCAAAGTCGCTAAGTACCGCAAAGGCGCAAAGGAAGACCCGCTAAGTGATTGCTTCGTCGCTGACGATCTCGTTTTCGCCTTCGACCAGCGCCCGCTGCCTCGCGAAATGGTCCACGATCTCCTGCGCAACTTTCGCGCCAACGAAAGGTGTAAGCTCCACCACGCCGGCGTTGGCCACGCGGGTGATCGATCCAAGATTTCGTAGCAGCCGAGTTTTGCGTTTATCGCCCACGCCCGGGATGGCACTTAATTCCGACGTAAAGTCGCGCAATTCGCGCCGCTTGCGGTGATAGGCCACTGCTGTCTTATGCGTTTCGTCCCGAATAGCCTGAACCAAGCGAAGCGAAGCCGAATGCGAATCCAAGACGATCGGCTCGTGTTCGCGCCCCTTCAGCAACAGGTGCGAGATATCGTTATGCCGTCCGCGCGGCTTGACCACGCCGATCATCGGTATCGCCTCCAGATCCAGTTCACGCATGGCATCGGCGGCGGCAGATAACTGCCCCTTGCCGCCGTCGATCATGATCAGATCAGGCAGTTGCTTTTGTTCCTCCAACTGCCGGCGATAACGGCGCAGCACGGCCTCGCGCATCGACGCAAAATCGTTAGCGCCTTCGACCGTCTTGATACGGAACTTTCGATACTCGGCACGGTTCATCCGGCCGTTGTCGAACACGACCAGACCCGCAACATTTTCGGCCCCCTGTATGTTCGAAATATCGAACGATTCGATCCGCGAAGGAAATCGCGGCAGTTCCAAACTCTCTTGCAGTTCTTCCAACACCCGTTCCAGATCCGGCTTTAGCACTCGGAAGCGCTGTTCAAACGCGAGCTTCGCGTTCTTTTCCACCAACTCGACCAGGTCGCGCTTCTTTCCGCGCTGTGGATCCAGAATTCGTACCTTGCGGCCACGGCGAAGGGTCAGCGCCGCTTCCAATACCGGTCGGTCAGGAAAATCGACCGGGACGTGGATCTGCAGCGGAACATAGTCGGTCGAATAATATTGCGCCAACACTTCACCCAAGAATTGACCGGGATCGAATTCGTCTTCGGATAAGTCTTCCCAGAAAAACTCGCGCCGGCCGACGATCTTGCCTTCGCGCATCGTGAAAAGCTGCAGCGCCAGACGCGCCCCTTCGCGATAGTAGGCCACGATGTCCACATCGTGCTCCGGATCGGTCGCCATCTTCTGTTGCTCGGCTAAGGCAAAGACGGTTTTGCGTAGGTCGCGGTATTTGGCCGCCATCTCGAACCGCAGACCTTCGGCCGCGTCGTTCATGCGCGTCTCTAACGTATCGACCAGTTCCTTGTTGCGACCTTCCAACAGTTGCCGCACATCGCGCACCGCTTCCTGATATTCGTCGGGCTCGCACAACCCGTGCACGCACGGCCCCATGCACCGCTTGATGTGATACTCCAAACACGGGCGCGGCAGATTGCCGTCGATCTCTATATCGCAGGTACGCAATTGAAACGTCCGGTTGATCAGATCGATCGTTCGTCGCGCTAATGCCGCGGGCAGGAACGGCCCGAAATAGAGCGCTCCATCGCGTTGAACTTTTCGTGTGATGGTCACCCGCGGGAAGGGTTCGTTGATGGTCAGTTTCAGGTGGGGATATTGTTTGTCATCCTTGAGAAAAACGTTGTAGCGCGGTTTGTGCTTTTTGATCAGATTCGATTCCAGCACCAGCGCTTCGACTTCGTTATCGGTGACGATGAATTCCAGATCACGAATGCGCTTGACCAGCTCGCGCGTCTTCATGTCGTGGTTGCGGCTCGATTGAAAATAGGACCGCACGCGGTGGCGCAAGTTCTTGGCCTTGCCCACATAGATGATCTTGCCGACGCCGTCCTTGTGGATGTACACGCCGGGCTGGGTCGGTAGGATCGCGAGTTTTTCTTCCAAGGTCATTTCGAATTGCTTACGACAACTAGTGCGCTGGCGAGTGTTACAAACGGGTTAGAACATCGAGTTCGAGGTCAACCACTTCTTGATCACTTCCAATAATCGCTGTTTGCGCGGTTCGTCCAACTCGGCCACCTGCGAAACATGAACCTCGATCCCGTCACTCACCGGATGGCGCTCCCACATTTGCGCGTCAACGTTTGTTGATCCCATAGGCAACTTCAAGGGCTCTGGAACGGTTTCGTCTGACGCGCTCAACATGTTTTCTGACGGGAACGGTTCGGCACGAAAATTACCCACCTGATCGACAGCGTCATTCAAGGGCGAGGCCAAGATGTCCGCGATATCACGCGGATCACGAATATTGTATACCGGTTCGCCCATCGCCTGGGCCTGGACCCCTTCCTGCTCGTCATAGGAAAATCGCACCGTTTCATTGGTCAGCGCCTCTAACTCGCCAATGCTCTTTCCCTCTAAGATTCGCTTAATGATCCGGATCGGGGTTCCCTGCGATTGCAAATTTTTGATCACAAACAGGGTCAGTAAATGTTGATAGGTGAACACCGTTGAGGTTCCGCGATTGGTGCGCCGCATTTCTGCAGGAGGAAGCAAATTTATCCCCTTCGAATTGTAATAGCGGATCGTTCGTTCGTTTAATGAAACCGGTTCTAAATTCCTTTCGTGCGCAAACTCCGGATTTTGCAAAATCGCGGCCGCCGCCTCTGCCAACTGGGCAACACCCACAAACTCCACATTCCGGTAGCTTTCCAGCGTTCTCATAATTGAACTTAGCCACAACCGGCAATTACTGTCAACGGTGCCGGTTTGCAATATTGCACTTGACAATTGCTGACACAACAGCTACCGTTCACAGTGCTTACTGTGAACAGCGCGCGCCGTGGCCAGAAGCGAGTGTCCAAACCGCGATGACGATTGAGTTTATCACATTGGTGCTACCAATCATCGAGGGTCACAAATTGCACCTGCCGTGTAATTGGGCTTGCAGGCCACAGCTGTGAATTAAGAACTAAACCCGTCTCCCTTTGACCGAAGCAGAAATTAGGAGAAACTAGCGATGGAAATTCTCAAGAAATTTATCGGAACGCTGAACATCGGCGAGCCCCTGACCTTCAACCATTTGGTGATCAAGCCGATCCTGGCTAAATCGGATTTTAAACTTCCCTATCTGACGCTGGAAGAGGCGTTTGAGCGCAACTTTCTGGTGATCACGGAAAAGAATGAAACCGGCAGCGTACCCGAGCTTCTGGTCAAGAATACTGGAGATCTGGATGTGATCATTTTGGAAGGCGAAGAGATCCGCGGCGCCAAACAGAATCGCATTGCGAATTCGACCATGATCATCCCGGCCCATAGTGAGGTCGTAATGCCGGTTTCGTGCGTCGAGCAGGGGCGGTGGCGCTATGTCTCGCGTAATTTCACTTCGGGCAAGACGGTTTTGTATCCCAGCGCGCGTCAACAGAGCCATAGTTCCGTAACCAGCAACCTGCGGGCGAATGCCAGCTATAATTCTAACCAGTCCGGCATCTGGTCCAATATCAGTATGAAGTCGGCGCGAATGGCGGTGCACAGCGAGACCCGAGCAATGAGCGACATCGCCGATACCAGCATTACGCCCGAGACCGAAGCCGCGATGATCGGCGAATTGGAATATCAACCAAACCAGATCGGATTTCTGGCGTTCATCAACGGCGGATTCGCCGGCGGTGACGTATTCGGCTCGCCGGAGCTCTGCGAGAAGCAGATGCGCAAGATGATGCGGGGTTATTACCTGGACGCTCTGGACCCGGAGGTCAAATTTCCGCATTTGGAAGCCAATGCGATCTTGACCGAGATCACCGAGACACCGCAGGAACAATTTGAAGCGGTTGGTAAGGGTACCGAAATGCGGTTTGAAACGGAGAGGATTCAGGGCGCGTGGAAATTGGCCGACGAGGGCGTAGCCCACTTGACGGTGTTCCCGAAGAGTCGCTCCTAATTGGCGCAAGACTCCCGAGCGACCTGCGAACGATCGTCATCACCCTGGCAGGCGTTTCAACTTTCTAACTAAGCTTGGCTTCTTCACAGACGAAGCCACGCGTGGAAGGTCGTTGAAACGCCTTTTCATTTGACCCGATCAACGGAATCATTTGCGCCCGCTGTAATTCCCTTCCGTTTCAACCTAAAATCGATCCGCTTGATGAGAACGACCATAACCAACGATCCGCGGGAGGCGGCTGCGTTTATCAAACGCGGTGGGGTCGTGGCGTTTCCGACCGAGACGGTTTACGGATTGGGCGCCAATCTTTTTGACGAAGCCGCGATCGAAAAGATCTTCGTGGCAAAGGGCCGGCCGCAGGATAATCCACTGATCGCGCATATATCGTCGATCGAACAGTTGCTCCACCTGGCCGGCGAGATAACCCCCACCGCGCATGCATTTATCGCAGTATTCTTTCCGGGGCCACTAACCATCATTTTGCCCAAGGCAGCGGGCGTGCCGTCGGCCGCGACGGCGGGACTTGAAACAATAGGTGTCCGAATGCCGCGTCATCCGCAGGCCCACGAGCTCCTGCGGGCCTGCGGTTCCCCTCTGGCGGCGCCGTCCGCCAATCTTTCGGGCCGACCTAGCCCGACTACCTGGCAAGCCGTGGCCGAGGACCTGGACGGTCGCATAGACGCAATTCTCTGTGGCGAGCAGACCGAAGTAGGATTGGAATCGACGATCGTCGATTGTACGGGATCCGTGCCGCTAGTTTTGCGGGCCGGTGCGGTGACGCTGGAACAACTGCGGACGGTCGTTTCAGCCACAACCTTGGCGGTGCCGAACCTAGCGGGAGCGATCCGAAGCCCCGGCACGCATCACCGTCACTATTCGCCGCAGGCTCGAGTAATGTTGGTTGACGACTCTCGATTAGCGGATGATGGACCAACCGCGGCCTATATCGGATTGGATCCGCCGCCTCCGAAACAAGAATTCGCGCTTCAATACGTCTGCTCGGGTCTGGACGATTACGCGCACGAACTATTTCGCTTCTTCCGTATTTGCGACGAAGCAAAGATCAGCGTTATCTATTGTCAGACCGTGGCGGAAGCGGGTTTAGGCCTCGCCTTGATGGATCGAATGCGCCGGGCAGCTGACCATTAGACATGAAAGTCGCAACGACAACCGGCAGCAATTTGGATAATTCGGATCGTGTCGGTGCTGGTACGGCACTTAAGTTCAGTAAATTCACTCCCGAACGGTTTTCGCCTTACGGAAACAGTTGATCCAGCAAGTGTTCCGAAACGTGAAACTTCCTCAAGAAATCACTATTTCGCGTGTTCGCATGGGGGAACTCTGTTTCTAACTGGGCTTGCAGACTGTCACGCTGAGGATCAAATTTAAACATCAAGTTATTCCCCGCTTCACTTACGAAAGATCTCTTCATCGTCCCGTAATTATCATCTCCGATGATCGACGCGCCTAAAAACGTTTGGTCTCCAAGAATCTTGGACAACTCAGCTAGAATAGCGTCATCAGTGCGAAACGTAGTAACAAGTTTTATCTTTTGCGCGGCATTTTCCTCCTCACCAGGCACTTGGTACCTCGGGGAATCAATGTCAACCTCGCGATACTGTGGTTGGTGAGGACTTTGTTCGTCAACTAGATCATTTAAAGTCATCTCGACTTCAAGCTTTTCACCCTTTGCAAAGATCTTTCCCAGCGATGCGACAACATATACTTCATCGGCCAACTCGATAATGCTCTGTTTGACGGATAAATGACCACCGCGTGCCAATGGTATTGGGTATCGCGGAAGAGTCTGCCTAATCCGTATCCAGTTTCCCGTAACCAAAGCAATTATTCGAGGCAGATCAACCACTTCAGCGCTTTTCAACTGGGTCTTGCTGGCCTTCAGCCCCGCTAATAGTTCCTCCGGCATTAGTGGTCGCAGAAATTTTTGCGTGATGCTGAGCTCATTTGATCCCGTCACTGCGCCGTACGTCGCAAGTGGAACACCTGGAAGCAACATGCACTGAAGCGCGATTTCCGACCACCGATCATCGCGCGACGTTCTGCCATGCTCCCTCAACCAATCCAGACCGGTCAAGTTGTTCGTGACGATGGTGAGTTTGTCGATCCAGGTTGAAGGTCCAGCCCGACGCGCTTCAATTGCATAGTTTCCAAGTACATGAAAAAAGGGCAACAAGGTCGTTCCCGAGTCGACCAGTAACACGACCTTTTGGCCGTCATTGCAAAGTCGCTTAAGCCGAGCCAAAAGGTAACCACCAAATCTTTCCGCCAATAAAGTCTTTTCTTCAGCGAAGTGGCCCATTCGATCTTCTACGACCGTAACCGGCCCACTTTGTGCACGGGTTTGAGCTTCTGTTTGACGAATTGCGGACGGTGAGAAGTTCGGAGGCTGATTATCACCAAGTTCCTGAGTACGCGATTCAAGAACCAACTTCACCTGGCGGGCCAAATTTGCAATTAACTCACGACCGGAGCCATCAGTAAGGCCGTCTTCGTAAATTTGCCGACAATCAACAATTTGGCGTTGAAGCAGCACCTGCGCGATCCAATTCGAATTATCGTCATTCTCGATCTCGCTTGCCTCGACCAGATAGAGAGGCAATATTAATCCGGTTGTCTTGAGTTTCGTCTCTCGTTCCAAAAACAAACTCAATTCCTCGAGGCATCCCTTACTGCGGAGAAACGACGGGGTGATCGCAACGATCAAGATCAAAGCCTCGTCACGCAATGTGCCATTGATCTTGTCCTTCCATTTCTTACCGGCCTCGATCTCTTTATCGTAAAATATCTTAAAGGATTTATCACCTGTAACTTCTCGAACCTTAAGTTGAAGGGCCGATTTAAAGGTGGAGATCGCACCATGGGAGTATTCGTCGTCAACCCGTGCGTAGCTAAAAAACGCTAAGTGTTCCATGATATGGGTCCTGGCAGAATTGAAGTGAAGTAGCCACCGCATTGTAGGGGTAGCCCCGAATGAACGCAAGGGTGCAGTTGAGCCGTTTCAGCGCTTAAAGCGAAGTTCAATCACCGTCGGGTCTGAACCTACAAAGAAGCTAAGAACGTAAATGCGCTTTCCTTTTCAACTCGTTAGCGACAAATCGTTCGACGCGGTCGGGTTTGGACTGAACGCCGTCGATCATTTAATTGTCGTACCTTCCTATCCCGCCTTCGACACGAAAACCCGTCTGCGCCAGCATCTGCAGGCGGCGGGCGGACAGACGGCCAGCGCCCTGGCGGCGTTACGTCGATTGGGGATGAAAACCTCGTACGCGGGCCGATTCGGGTCCGACGCCGAGGGTCATTTTGGCTACGCGTCGATGCAGGCCGAAGATGTCGACCTGGAATTTGCCGAAATGATCGAGGGTTCGCGGACGCAGATCGCATTTATTCTGATCGACGAACGCAACGGCGAACGCACAGTGATCTGGGATCGCGACGATAAGTTGGCCTACCCGCCGGAAGAAGCCCCGATCAAATTGGCCCGTCTCGGCCGCGTGCTGCATTTGGACGCGCATGATCCACCGGCTTGCTCCCTAATGTCCCGTGCGGCGCACGAAGCCGGCGCGATCGTTTCGTTGGACGTGGACAATGTCTATGAAGGGCTGCCGGATCTGTTGCCGTTGATCGATGTATTGATCTCATCTTCGGAATTTCCCACGCGTTTGACTGGCATCGCGGATCGCATGACGGCGGTGCACGAGATTAAGCAGCGTTACGGTTGCCCAGTCACTGGAATGACTTTGGGCGAACAAGGCGCGTTTGTTATGTGCGAAGGGCGGGAGTTCACCTCGCCCGCGTTCGCGGTTCCAGGCGGATGCAAAGACACCACCGGCGCGGGCGATGCGTTCCATGCGGGTTTTATTTTCGGAATGTTACGCGGCGAAGAGATCGAAGGTGCAATGCGGTATGCGAACGCGGTGGCCGCATTGAAATGCCGGAGTTTGGGAGCGCGGACGGCGCTGCCGACGGAACCGGAGTTGCAAGATTTCTTAAGCGGCAGTTAGTTGGTGGATCAAGGCGGTTTACGCAAAGACGCCAAAGTCGCAAAGTTCGCGGAGCGTAGCCCAACCGTCACGTTGGAACACAAACTGCGCGCCTTTGCGCCTTGGCAACTTTGCAGGAACGGTCTTTTACCCTATTCGCCTCGCAGGTGTCTTCCGAAATGCGCCAGCACGCGCTTCCAGGCATCGGCAGCCGCTTCGGCGTCGTAAACTTCGGGACGGGTGTCGTTGAAGAACGCGTGATCGGCGTCGTAGCTAACAGTTTCGATCGGAAGGTTGTGGGCCGCCGCCGCGGCTTCCAGCGTCGCGACCTTGGCCGGATTGATCCAACCATCACGCAGTCCGGCAATGAACAATGTCGGCACCGTTAACTTCGCCAATACTTCGTCGCCCGGGATATCGCCATAGAACGGAACGGCCGCCGAGAAACCCGCCACGTCGATCGCAGCGCGCAAACTAAAGGTCCCGCCCATGCAAAAACCAGTGATGCCGATCTTGGCTTCTTGGTGGCGTGCCTTCGCTTCTTTGAAAGCAGCCCGGATCGTGTCCACGCCATCATTCAACTCCAGCGCGTTCATGAACTCGGCCGCCTCTTCCGCATCCTTGGCCAATTTGCCACGATATAGGTCCGGAACCACGCAACCGTAGCCAGCCTCGGCATAGCGTCCGGCGAGATCACGCATGTGATCATTAATACCCCACCATTCTTGAATGAGAATGACGACCGGCGTCGCTGCATCATTGCCGTCCGGCGCGGCCACATAGGCGTTGGTAGAACCGAACTGAGTTTCGAGGCTAAAAGTCGTAGTCTGCATTATCGATCAATCCCTTTGGTGAACATTTCGCTGTATTAGCGTTTGATTCTACTCTTTTTTGGCGGCGCGCGGGTTGTGGCGATGAAGGTTAACGACGAATCCTCACGAATGAAAGACACGAATTTCCCCGAATCAGTTAAGAGTGGAGTGCTCCCCCAAGTGAAACAGAAACATAATTTCGTGAAAACTCGTGCCATCAATTCGCGCAAATTCGTGGTTATTTTATGCCCGATCGGCCAGTGTCACTTGGGTCCCCGCAGCGACTCTTCCCGTTTCACTTTGAATTCCGTTCCCGGTTTCCATTCCGGCCACTTCGTCACATTGGCGACGATGTAACCAACCTTGAATAAAAGTTGCAGGTCTTCGACCGCGCCCGATAGATCCCAATCCGGCTTAATTTCATCTGACGGTTTATGGTAATCGTTGGCGATATATTCGTCGCGCTTCTTTTGACCATAACCTGGCGGTTTGCCGACAAATTCGTCACCCGCATGAACGTAGAGCGCTGGTACTCCCTGTTTGGCAAACTCGAAATGGTCCGAGCGATAGAACGTGCCCTTTTCCGGTTCCTTTTCCGGCGCCACGGTGCGGCCCTGCCGCGCGGCCGAATCGCGCAGAATGTCATCCAACGTCGAATTCCCGAAACCGACGATCAAAACATCCTTGGTACGCCCCCATTGATTAACGCCATCCATGTTGATGTTCGCCAGGGTCTGATTCAATGGGTAAAGCGGATGCGCCGCGTAATACTTTGAACCGAGCAAGCCCTTCTCCTCAGCCGTTACGGCCAGGAAGATCACCGACCGCTGTGGTTTCAGTTTCAACTGACTGAAAGCCTCGGCCAATTCCAGCAGGCTTGCACAACCCGAGGCGTTATCCAGTGCCCCGTTAAATATCTGGTCACCTGGCCGATTGGGATCTTTGCCCAGGTGGTCCCAATGCGCGGAATAGATGACATACTCGCTCTTCTTTTGAGGATCGATACCTTCCAGTTTGGCGGCAACGTTGGCGGAATTTACGTCGCGCAACTGATTCTTTAGGCGAAACGAAGCCTTGGCGTTCAAGATCACGGGCTTGAAATCCTTACGCACCGCGGCCTTTTGCAGCGCGTCCAGGTCCTGCCCGCTGTCGGTCATTAGTTCCCGTGCCTTCGGGTTGCTGATCCAACCTTCGACCGCAGCGCGGCCCATATTCTTATCGGTTGCCTGAATGTCGAAATTCTCGCGCCCCCAACTTCCGGTGACGACCTCGAACGGATATCCCGCCGGCCCGGTCTCGTGGATAATTATCGCGGCGGCGGCACCCTTTTCGGCCGCGATCTCGTATTTATAGGTCCAACGGCCGTAATAGGTCATGGCTTTGCCCTTGAACATCGAATCGTCGAGCTTGGTGGCATCCTTCGGGTCGGGCACGGCGGGATCGTTGACCAGCATCACGATCGTCTTGCCGCGAACGTCCACGCCCTGGTAAGCGTCCCAACCGTATTCCGGAGCAACCACACCGTAACCAACAAAAATCATTTCGGAATCGGCGACATCGATATCCGGCACAAACCGGCGTGAAATGGCCACGTAGTCTTCGTTACGTTTCAGCGCGATCTCTTTCCCGCCCGCGACGATGGCGGCCGCCCCAGTGGTGGTAAATCCAACTAACGGTACCTTTTGCACGTAGGTTCCGTCTGGATTTCCCGGTTTTAGACCCAGTCGTTTGAACTCACCGGTCAGGTATTTAACGCTTAGTTCTTCGCCCTTGGTTCCGGGGCCGCGACCTTCGTATTCATCTGACGAAAGCGTTTTAATGTGCCGCAGAATGTCCTGGGCATTGATGGTTTCCGCGGCCTTATCCGAAACGGAAAAGCCGGAACCGTGGCCCTGCCCCTGCGCGAATAGGCCGTTAGTGAACATCGACGCGATGACGGTCCAAAGCAAAACTCGCTTCATAATTTTCTCTACTTTTTCTGATCCAAAAGACTATGGCTTACGTGTTCCGGTGAACTTCCACACAAACTCGCCTTCGACACCGGCTGCGGTAGGCGTGCCGGTGATCTCGGCGGTAAATAAGTCGCTGCTTTCAAAGACCGCAGTGCCCTTCATCGCCATCTGCATGGTTTCGCCGCTGGCCGTGATGGTACAGGTTTGCCCATCGGAAACGTGGGCGTGCGTTGCGTCATCCAGTTCCAGGCGCAAACGGCACTTGCGAAACGTCAAAAAGGAAACCTTGCCTTCGCGCTCGAGCAGCGGCTCGTCTTCAGCCGTCTGCGAGAACGGCTGACCATGGGCCGTCTCATTGACCACCCGGGGTGACCGGCGCACGGTGGATCTTTCATTAATCTTGCCGGTGAACGAGCCGTACCACCGATTAGCCTTGCACCCGCAAAACCACAGCGTCAGGATCATGATCAAACAGACGGTCTTTGTCATTGAAACGCTTCCTCCCCCCAAGTTGGGCCATAATATCGCACCCTGGCTGGATTTGGTTAGTACCTGGCCGGGATACGACAGTGGCTACCGTACTAAAGTGGAACTTCGAGCAAGAACTCGGGTTCTAATTCGTTCAGCATTTGAAACTGGCCGCCGTCTGGCCCACGTCCGGTGTATCCGGTATGCTGACCGGGTAAAACAAATGGCGGCGCGGCGGTTGGATGCGACTCTCCCGGCGATTCAAATTTCAACGTACGAGGACGACAACCATGAAGGCTCATTTCAAAGCGGCGGTCTGCTGCACCCTGATCCTGTCAATGTACATCGGCGCGATGATCGCGCCCGCGGCCAACATTGCGCGCGCCGCGGCCGCCACCGAAACCGCCACTACCACCGCGACGAGCCCAAATGCTGAACCTGATGTCGAACCAGCGACTACGACTATGCAAGAAAACCCGATCAAACCGCCCGATGGCCTGGCGTTTCACCTAAGCGAAGGCGCCGAGCAACCGGAAAAGCATGAAGGCAGCACCACAACGCCTGCTGAAACCCTTTCGGAAGGCCAAAGCGCCGCCGTCTTGACACGTTTGCCGCCCGTTGCTGCCGACGCGGCTGACCAGCAAGAATTCAAATTTCGTGCGGCCTCTTTGCCCGCGCCGCGCACGGGTTCGACCATTCCGGTAAAGTTCCCACAAGCCGAGGCCGGCCCGGCCGCCGATCCGACCGCCGCGGGTCCGCTATCCGTTTTACGCATGCAGCCCACGGGCGATGTACCGTTGGCGCCACAGCTTTCCGTGACCTTTTCACAGCCGATGGTGGCCGTTACTTCGCAAGAGGTCGCCGCTCAGACCGTACCCGTTCAACTGTCGCCGCTGCCGCCGGGCAAATGGCGCTGGATCGGCACCAAAACCATCCTCTTCGATCCGGACTTTGCCGGGGGTCGTTTTCCGATGGCCACCGAATTCAAAGTAACCGTACCCGCAGGAACGCGTTCCGCGACCGGCGGCATTCTAGGCGCGGCCAAGACCTGGTCATTCAAAACGCCGGCGCCGATCGTGCAAAACAAATATCCGCTAAACGGCCCCACCCGCCGCGATACACTGATGTTCGTTTCGTTCGATCAAGCGATCAACCCCGTGGCCGTTTTGCCTACGATCAAGGTCAGCGCAGGAGGTCGACCGATCGCGACCCGCTTAGCGACCGAGGCCGAAATAAGCAGCAACCCAGCGATCAAAAGCCTGGCGGCGCAGGCCCAAAAAGGTCGTTGGCTCGCGTTTCGTGCGATCGACGCCTCCGGCAATACCCAGGATGCGCTACCCAGTGCGGCCAGCATCTCAGTCAACATTGGGCCGCGTGTGCCGTCAGCCGAAGGTCCGCTGACCAGCGAAAAGCCGGACGGTTTTTCGTTTGCGACCTACGGCCCGATGAAGTATTCGAGCCACGAGTGTGGTTACAACAAGCAGTGCTCGCCCTTCGACAGTTGGCGGATCGAATTCACCAATCCGATCGATGGCGCGTCATTCAGCAAAGCCACCTACAAAGTCGAGCCGGACGTGCCGAATCTGAAGTTCAGCATCTACAACGACACGATCTATTTCGAAGGCGCCAAGCAGGGCCGCCGCACCTACAAGGTCACTATCGACGGTGCTTTGAAAGACACCTTTGGCCAATCGTTGGGCCAACCATTTTCGGTTACGTTCAATGTTGGCCCCGCGCCGACGATGCTTTCCGCGCAAGGTGGTCAGTTCGTGGTGTTGGACCCGAGCGGCCCGCCGCGCTTCTCGGTGTACAGCGTTAACCAACCGGCGGTGAAGGTCAGCCTTTATGCGGTCGGCCCCGAGGATTGGACCGGATACATCAACTATTTGCGTAGCGAAAACAACTATTACGACGAAAAGAATAAGCAGAAGAACCCGCCGGGCCGATTGATCTATTCCAAGAATGTGCCGGTCGCAATGAAACCGGACGAAATGGTCGAAACCCCTATCGATCTGCGCCCCGCATTGAAAGACGGGTTGGGTCATTGCGTTCTGATCGTCGACGCCACGGTACGCCGCGATAAATATGACCGTGACCGCATTCTTACCTGGATCGAATCGACCCAGATCGGATTGGATGCATTCGTGGACGCAAACGATCTAATGGGCTGGGCGACGAATTTGAAGGACGGCAAACCGCTGAGTGGCGTCGAGATGTCGATCTATCCCGCGACCAAGATCAGCGAAAAGGCGCACGCCAGCCGAACCCTGTTGGATCGGATCATTAACTGGGACCAGGTCGAAAAAGAAACCGACAACGCGTTGACCGAGTTTATCTCGGGTGCGCAAAACGATCGGACCGCCGATAACGGCTTGGTGCGCATACCATTGCCAACCGTTTCGACTCCGGACAAACAAAACCTGCTGGTCGCGCGTCAGGGCCGCGATGTGGCTATTCTGCCCGAGCAGACCGAATATTACGGCGGCGGCTATTCTTGGTTCCGCCGCGCACAACCGGACGAACTGCGCTGGTTCGTGTTTGACGACCGCAAGATGTACCGGCCCGGCGAGGAAGTTCATATCAAAGGCTGGATGCGAATTGTCGGCGGCGGCAAGACC
>JBDSEC010000237.1:0-4317 GCA_039920205.1 Pyrinomonadaceae bacterium | reverse complement strand
CGCGCGTCGCGCCGCGAATCGTGCAGCAGCATCAGCGCCAGCAACCCGGTGACTTCCGCCGGCGGCGGCGACATCAAACGGCGGATCAACCGGCCCAACCGGATCGCTTCACTGGAAAGATCGGCCCGCACTAAGGGCTCGCCCCGCGTCGCGACGTAACCTTCGTTGAATACAAGATAGATGACGGTCAGCACGGCCTCGACTCGATCGGGCAGGTCCTTGGCTTCAGGCTCGCGATACGGGATGCCGGCGTCGCGGATCTTCCGCTTGGCGCGCACCAAACGCTGGGCCATGGTTGTGGGCGGGACCAGGAATGCGCGGGCGATCTCGTCCGTCTCTAACCCACCCAGGGTGCGCAGGGTCAGGGCGACCTGCGACTCGGGCGCTAGGGCTGGGTGGCAACAGGTAAAGATCAGCCGCAGCCGGTCGTCCGGGATCTCCTCCGATTCGTAATCGGGAGTTTCCGAAGTGGGCAACAGACCGGACGCGGCCAGTTCATCCACTTTTTCGCGGAAGCGTGACTGACGCCGGATACGGTCGATCGCTTTGTGGCGCGCGGTCTGAATTATCCAGGCGCGCGGCGAATCGGGCACTCCGTCGATACGCCATTGATCGACCGCTGCGGTGAAGGCTTCTTGCGCTGCCTCCTCGGCTGCGTCAAAATCACCGACCTGGCGAATTAGCGTGGCTACGATCCGGCCCCAATCCGAGTGATAGACCGCGTCGACGGCGGCATGTGCGGGTGAAAGCATGACCGATGATAAAAATATTTCACCGGGTTGTCGATTTGGCGCGTCGCCATTCGACTTATGGTTGAAGGGGGGAAATTGATGAAGTACATGTTGTTGGTTTATTTGGACGAGAAGTCGCTGACCGAGGAAGAGTATCGCGATTGTTACGCAAAGTCGGCGGCGCTAACGCAAGAACTCAACGCCACGGGCAATTATTTGGCCGCCAGCCCGCTGCATCCGGTAGCCACCGCCACCAGCGTGCAGATACGCGGCGGTAAGCGGATCGTCACCGACGGCCCGTTCGCGGAAACGCGTGAACAACTGGGCGGATATTATGTGATCGAAGCCGCCGATCTGGACGAAGCGCTCGCTATTGCCGAGCGAGTTCCCCCGGTGAAATTCGGGACGATCGAAGTGCGGCCGATCCTGGAATTATCGGGACTGCCTGGGTAGGCGGAATGGATAATGGACAATGGAAAATGGAGAAGGGGTGAAGCTTGGTGTTCTTACTAGCATCTAACCTCTGACCTCTAGCCTCTAGAGGGTGGCGGAGTCAGTACCACCTGCGGTAGCGGGTGGCTAATTTAAGCAATTATTAACCTATCAATTCCGGGTGCATGTAACAATCGGAGCATTCGGTCTGATTTAGTAAGAGGAGAGAATTATGCGTTTCATGGTGATCGTAAAAGCGAGTAGCGAATCGGAAGCCGGCGCGATGCCGTCGACCGAGTTGCTGACCGCAATGGGAAATTACAATGAAGAGTTAGTAAAGGCCGGTGTGATGTTGGCGGGTGACGGATTGCATCCGAGTTCGAAGGGCGCGCGGGTTCGCTTTGCGCCGGGCGAAACGACGGTCATCGATGGCCCGTTCGCCGAGACCAAGGAGTTGGTCGCCGGCTTCTGGATCTGGAAATTGAATTCGAAACAAGAAGCGATCGATTGGCTCAAGCGCGCGCCGTTCGAAGACTGCGAGGTCGAGATCCGGCAGATCTTCGAGATGGAAGATTTCGGCGCCGAGATGACGCCCGAATTGCGCGAGCAAGAGACGCGCTTGATGGATCAGGCGGCCGAACTAAACAAATCGAGCTGAAGCTCGTATAAGACACATTCCCCAATCGCAATTTATTTACTTTCGAAGGAGCACAAGCAAAATGGCAAGTTTTAATCCCTACTTAAATTTTCCGGGAACCACGGAAGAGGCATTCAATTTCTACAAGTCGGTGTTCGGTGGTGAGTTCCTGGCGGTGATGCGTTTCAAAGACAGCCCGGGTTGTGATGGCATGCCGCTACAGGAAGGCGACAAGGACAAGATCATGCACATCGCGCTGCCGCTCGGCGGCGGCACGGTGCTGATGGCAACCGACGCGCTGGAATCGATGGGGCAAAAGCTGAACATCGGCGATAATTTCAGCATCTGCATCAATCCTGATTCCAAGGAAGATGCGGACCGCCTCTATCAGGCATTGTCCGAGGGCGGAAAGCAATCCATGCCGATCCAGGATATGTTCTGGGGCGCATATTGGGGAATGTTGACCGACAAGTTCGGGGTGCAGTGGATGTTGAATTACGATCCGGCGCACGCGGGGGCGTAAGCAGGTAGCCAGTAGTCAGTAGCCGGTAGTCGTTCCCGAACGGGCGCGATTACCGGTTTTTTTATTGGATCGTTCCAAAGCCAATGATTTTGTTGGGCCAATGTAAAAAGGGAAGCTAAACCAACCAAAGATTCATCGCGTAACTGGGAGCGCGGGCATCTTGCCGGCAGTCGTACCTCACAGCGGAGTTTGGCATTGTTCGCAAGGTGACACCGCTCGCTCATTTCCTGGACTTAGAACATATTTCATACGCAACTACGGGCTCCGCAAAAGGCGCTTTACCAGGGGCTACTCTCAGGCCGCCCAAGTTGCGGGCTCGTCGAGGGATAGTAATATCAATTTAACTCAAACCTTACCTTTAATTCACACGCTCAACATGCGTCCGTAACTTTCGGTCCTTACACTCCGCATTTCACGAATGACGAACCGGTAATAAAAAAGGCAATTGTTCGCCGCCGTTTGTATCGAACGCGCAACGAACCGCCGGGGCCCGGGTGCGCCCGGTCGCAAACAGTTAATCAACGGTCCTTTTAGACCACTCTCAGGAGGCATTGTGAACCGAAGTTACAGATCGAAAACATCATTGATCATTGCGTCAGCATTCGTTTTGCTGGGCGCCGCTTTTGGGCAAGCGCAGACGACCCCTAATGTCCGCATCGTTCTGCCGGAAAGATTCCGCGTGCTTACGAATCAATTCTTCGACTTCCGCGTCGAAGCCGAGAATTTACAAAGTCCGTCGGCCCGCGTCAATATCGAGATCCAGAGCGGTAACGGAACCGAAGCCTTGAATTATGCTGGCTCATTGGAATCAACCACCGACAACGACGCCAACGCGGCCACCTTGGACAAGGCCTGGACCTATCGGAAAGCCAGCTTTACCTCGCCGGGGATCAAGACCATTTTCGTTACGGTCATCGACGGACGCCGGATATATGGCGTGGCGACGCAAGTCAGCGTGCAGAATTTCAATCCGGCCGAGCAGAAAACTATCATTCTCTTTATCGGTGACGCGATGGGTACGGCCTATCGCGACGCCAGCCGCATTGTGGGACAGAGCACCGCCAACCGCTTTCGCGAAGGTTGGTTCGACGATCTGCAACAAATGGACAAGATGCCCGTAACGGGCATGAGTATGACGTACTCGTTAGAGAACATAGTGCCGGATTCGGCCAACACCGGTTCGGCCTGGGCCTCGGGAAACAAGACCATCAACGGCGCGGTCAACGCTTTTCCGGACAACAACGATTTCCGGTACGCCGCGGCCAATCAACAGGCGACCAAGCAATACGCTTTGGACAACCCCCGGGTGGAGACTCTGTGGCAATTTCTAAAGCGCCGCTACGGCTACAAAACGGGCATCGTCACGACCTCGGACGTCGCCGATGCCACCCCGGCCGCCGAAGGTGGACATGCAATTACGCGCAGCTTGTTGAAAGACATAACCCGTCAATACGTCGACGGTTCGATCACGCCGGGAAATCAGTTCGATGTGATCATGGGTGGTGGATTGGAGCATTTCAACGCCCGCACCCTGGCCAATAGCGGCGACACACGCAACCTGGTTACGGAACTTCAAGCATCGGGCTACACCTACGTCCAGAATCGTGCGGAACTAAATGCGCTGAACAACGCGAATGCACCCAACAAAGTGTTGGGATTGTTCCGCACGGGAAATATGAATGTAGCCTACGACAAGCTGGCGCTGAACCGTCCGGCCGATGAGCCGGTACCGGATTTTGGCGGCTTTGCCAATCAGCCGTTTCTCGATGAAATGACGGATAAGGCGATCGCGACCTTGAGCAAGAACGGCGCGCCGTTCATCTTGATGGTCGAAGGGGCCTCGATCGACAAACAATCGCATCCAAACTACGCGGCTGGCCAGATCTGGGACAACATCGAGTTCGACAAAGCGGTCGGCGTCGGACGCACCTTCGCGAACGCGAATACGAAACGCGCGGGCAAGACGTTGGTGATCTGCACCGCGGACCACGACC
>JBDSEC010000236.1:0-14381 GCA_039920205.1 Pyrinomonadaceae bacterium | reverse complement strand
GTAACTTAATTACCGCAACGCGGCGCGGATACCAACCAACACCAAATAGATCACCGCCACGACCACCGCGACCTTGATCACCGCGATCGCCAAACCCAGCAAGAACGATACGATCCACAGAGTAATACCCGCAGCCGCCAAGGCCAACGGGATACCTACGATCAAAACAAAGATCACCAATAATATAATGCCAGCAATTCGTAAACCTTTTTTCATCTCGCTCATATCAAAAACCCCGTACTAGAACTACTTTTGACGCTCCTAAGTAACTCGCAAATGGCTCGTCCAAAGGGTTATACGCAGATACGGCACCCGCCGTTCCAGGCAAGTTTGCCCGCCCCAGTTATGGTAATCTCGTAGATATTAGATTTCAATCGTTTTTTGCAGCGCATCGCGGTTAGTACGCGCCAGGGTTGGCGTTTTTGCGTTATGAGGGGTTGTCTCAATGCCGAGTAATACCACCGGAAGCCTATTTGCGCCGCTGGAACCGGACACACCGGCGGCCACGGCCGCAGGTGGCGTTCCGTTGGCTGAGCGCATGCGCCCGCGGAACTTGGCCGAATTCGCCGGTCAGCAACATTTGGTGGGCGATGGCCATATTCTGCGGCGCATATTGGACGGCGGCGGAACCATGCCGTCGATGATCCTCTGGGGTGGCCCGGGGACGGGCAAAACCACCTTGGCCCGCATTTTAGCCGGACAGACCAAAGCACAATTTACCGCCCTCTCTGCCGTATTTTCCGGCGTCAAGGAACTGCGCGCGGCCATCGCCGAAGCGCGCGAATGGCGGCGCGCCGGCCGGCGGACCGTTCTGTTCATCGACGAGATCCACCGTTTCAATAAATCACAGCAAGATGCCTTGCTGCCGTCGGTGGAAGATGGAACGGTCACGCTGATCGGCGCCACGACCGAGAATCCTTCGTTCGAAGTGAACGGCGCGTTGCTGTCGCGCGCACGGGTGATGACCTTGCAACCGCTAACGGTTGAGGATATCGAGGAGATCTTGCGTCGCGCACTGTCCGATGACGAGCGGGGCCTGGCTGCGCTGCAGCCGGTGATCTCGAACACCTTAGTTACGCGATTGGCCGAGTCTGCTGCGGGCGATGCGCGCGTCGCGCTGACGGCGTTGGAAGCCGCGGTCGAGGCTACAGCACCCGGCGTTTCCGGTGACCGATTGTTAACCGAAGATACCGTGATCGAATCATTGGGCCGCGCGCGATTTGCGTATGACAAAGGCGGCGAAGAGCATTACAACCTGGCCTCGGCGTTGATCAAATCGGTACGCAATTCGGATGTGAACGCGGCATTATATTGGTTGGCGCGATTGATCGAAGGCGGCGCTGACCCGATCTTTATCGCGCGCCGGTTGTGCATTTTGGCGTCAGAAGATATCGGGATGGCGGACCCGCAAGCGATGGTGCAGGCCGCGTCGGCCGCACACATTACGCACCTGATCGGATTGCCCGAAGCGCTTTACCCGCTCTCCCAAGCGACCATCTATTTGGCCAATGCGCCAAAATCGAATGCGGTCGCGATGGCCTACGCCGCGGCCAGCACCGACGCCGAGGCCACGGCCCGCGAACCGGTGCCGCTGCATCTGCGCAATGCGCCGACCCAGTTGATGAAGAGTTTAGGTTATGGCAAGGATTACCGGTACGTGCACGCGGACCCTGCCGCCAAAGATGAAATGAATTGCTTGCCCGAGAATCTATGGGGCAAGAAATATTACCCATCTAACGATGCGGATGAGGAATGAGGTCAGTACCACCTGCTGCAGTTCCTCTCCCGTTGGGAGGGTGCCGCTTCGGATTAGCGGGTGGGCCGCGAGGAATGAAGTCAGTACCACCTGCGGTAGCGGGTGGCTAAGATCGGATGTTTCAGAATTATTTGGAGGAATCATAGTCTTGGAATCAGCGAAAGAACCAAAATCGGATAAAGAGCTAGCTTTCTTACGTGATCTTTACGTCATGCCAGATTGGGGCGAGCGGTTCGCCGTGCTTTTGGACGAGCACCTGGAGTTGCCGAAAGCGGGTCGCATCCTCTATGTCGAGGCCGGCACCGGCGGCCACGCCATGGCAGTGCGGGAGCGCCTAGAAAATGAAGTGCAGTTGGTCTGCGTTGACCAAAATGATGACTGCCTGGATCTGGCCCGCGCTAAAGCAACCGCCATTCACGCCGAGATCGAATTCAGCCAGGCCGAACCGGACGGGCTTCCCTTTCCCGATAACGAATTCGATCTAGTTATCGGCGACACTTCGTTGATCACCCCGCATCGATTGCAGCCGGTGGTGGCGGAATTGGGACGCGTAGCTTTGCCGAATGGGTCGGTCGCTCTTACCGCAGCCACGGCGGGTAGCTTTGGCGAGTTCTTTTCGATCTACTGGGAGGCCTTAGCAACTTCGGGCCTGATCGATCAGGGTGTGGATATTCAACATTTGATCACCGAGTTGCCGACCGCGTCCGATGTGGAAGAAATGGCAACGCGCGCGGGTATCGAATCGCCCACAAGTTGGACCAATGTCGAAGAATTCACGTTTGATTCGGGCGAGGCGTTCTTGAACGCGCCCTTGATCACCGATTTTCTTTTGCCGTATTGGATCCAACCGTTGCCCGAATCGGCGCGCGATTCGATCTTGGCCGGGATCGTGTCCGCCATCGATGACGACCGGGTCGAAGCGGATTTTGTGATGTCGGTGAAAGCGACGTTGGTGGTGGGGAAAAAGGGGATCGGGGGCTAGGGGTTGGGGGTGGGGGCCGGATCGATCTTGTTCCGGTTCTTCCTAGAGGCGCGATCACTCTAAAATCAGCGCAAGAATTTGCGACACTCACGATCGCGAAAGGCTTTAACTTGTATCCAAAAATCCTCCTCGCCATATACCTTGAGTTGCGTCTGGATCTGACCTTGACCAGGCCTTGATCCGGTGCCGGTATGGATTAATTTTCCTTCCTCTGTCACATTTACCGCGTTCAATTCGTCAGTACTATAACGGCCCAGTGGACACGAGAAGGTGACGGATCAAAACCGGACGGAAGACGCTGCCGAGAGGCTACCGCCTACCAGATCGTTGGGTCGGGTCGATCTATCCAATTCGGAATCTGAAAGGTCTCTTGGATACCTGGGGGAAACTTTATGAAACGAACCTTCGTGCTTATTATCGCCGCCGTAGCGGCCGTTGCAGTGTTCAGTTGGCTGGTGCATATGGTGCTGGTAGCGGCAGACCTTGCCGAGTCGGCCCCGACTACGGTCTATGGCATGACTCCCCGGCGGATATGGGCGACCGCCGTCATGGTGCTCGCGCTAGTAGCCGTGGTCATAGGTGGGCTGGCTCTCCGCCGATCCGCCGGTCGCATGGGCAACGGTAATGGGATAATGGGGGCCATCGTGGCAATGATGGCGGGGTTGATCGCGGTGGTCAACGGCGGCCTGAATCTGGCCCTTGCAAAAGGTGGTCCCGGCTCTGGAAACGGAGTAGTCGGTGGCGCAGCGGCTGTGGTGCTGGGGCTGATCGCGATGGCCCTTGGTGCGCTCGCTCTGGCGCGCCCGCGTCGAAGGGTAGACGCCGCCAACGTGGGCAATTGAAAGTGCGGCGTGGCGCTTGATCGTTGACCTGGTCCTTATCGCGCTCACGGTCGATTCGTTAGCGCAGCGTCGCCCGGTCGTAGTCTTGAGGGCGGATCTTATGAACTTGCGGAGGCAACATCTTGAGCGAAGCTAAGGACCTGACAAAGCTGTTTGAGGCGCACCGAAGCCATTTGCACGCGGTAGCCTATCGCATGCTGGGCTCGGCAAGTGACGCTGATGATGCGGTGCAGGAAGCTTGGCTGCGACTGAACAGATCTAACACCAGCCAGGTGGTTAACTTTGGCGGATGGGTGACGACAGTTGTCTCGCGCGTCTGTTTGGATATGCTTCGTTCACGGCGGTCGCGGGGCGAGGAATCGCTCGAAGAGGAAGTCGTCGAGCCGATCGACGCTGCTATGACCGATCCAGAAAAGGAGGCGTTGCTGGCCGATTCGGTGGGCGTCGCTTTGCTGGTGGTGCTCGATACGCTTTCACCCGCCGAGCGGGTCGCGTTTGTGCTGCACGATGTATTTGATCTGCCGTTCGAGGAAATTGCTCGGATCATAGATCGCACACCAGAGGCGGCGAGGCAACTTGCCAGCCGGGCGCGCAGACGAGTGCGACGTGGCGAAACAACCAATGCTGATCTCCAGAGCCAGCGAATTGTCGTTGATGCTTTCCTGGCCGCGCTGCGTGCGGGTGATTTCGAGGGATTACTCGCCGTGCTCGATCCCGAACTCGTGTTGCGAATGGATGTCACGCATGTCGCTCGTGGCACTCATCCGCCGTTTCGCCGCGCCGAAGATTGGGCGCGGGCCGCGATGGCAGCTTTTCCAAGCTTTGCAAGATTTGTACAACCTGCACTCGTCAACGGATCGGTAGGATTGGTATTGGCGCCGGGCGGTAAGATTTCCCGGGCGATCAGCTTTACCGTCGCAAATAGTAGGATCACACAAGTTGAGATCATTATCGATCGCGACCGTCTCAAGCAGCTAGATATTTCGCTCCTCGACAAATGACACAATTCGTTCAAAGCCGTGAACGTGGTGGGCAGTCCGGACAAGTTGCGGCATCTGCGCCGCCGCGCGAGAGCGGTCCTACGATAAAACGATCTCCAGATATAGGAGTAACCATGACGAAATCAAAAGAGACAGTGAACGTCCAGCACCTGGATAACGGCGTCGAAGCTATCGCTCTGGATCGAAGAAAATTTATCAAGGGTCTGGGCTTCGCCGTTCTAACAGCGCAGTGTCTGTCATTGATCAACTGTGCTTCCGAAAATTCGCCAAGTGAAGGCCACCAGGCGGTTGATAACCTGATCATCCATTCCAGTTCCGGCACTTTATCCCATGTGCATGATCTCCTGATCCCTTACGCGATTCTGAGTGCGCCACCATTCCAGGGCGTTGAGCTCAAGACAACCCAAGCCATGTTTCACCGGCACCCAGTGGTGCTGACCCAGGAACAACTGAAGGTCGTGAACCAAGGAGGATCAGTTACCCAGAAAGCGGGCAGCCACCTCTTTGTGATCGCGTTAGCCAAGCGACCGGACCAGGTTTCCGGCGGGATCAGGCAATCAGTACCCTGGAAGTGAGCTCCATTAGGCCCGACAGACGCACCCGAAGTGCCGTTGGAAACTGAGGTGTTCGAGATTGAGCGTGACGTCATCTGGGCACCGAATGTGGTGGGTAAGAAAGGGGGTTGGGGGTTGGAGTAAGGCTGTTGATTGGCTCCAATTTTGAAGGTAAGATTTGACCATGAGCAAAATTGAGATCATTGAGGAACTACCCAGGCTGACGCGAGAAGACCGTCTTGAGATCCGCCTTAAGCTAGCTGAATTGGATGGTGACGAGTGGCTGGACGATGATGATCCGCTAACGCCCGAAGATAAGGCTTTGATCGAACTTCGTATTGCTGCGCATGAGAAGGATCCTGGGGCGGCAATTCCCTGGAGCGAGTTCAGGTGCAGGACAAGCTAAAAAATCAACCAAACTTAAGCCGCCAATCTGTCTACAAACTCATCGCGTTTCGACCATAGTGCCGGAATAACCCCATACGCATCAAGCGCTTCGAGCACCTCGCCGCCGACCTCCCGTTCACGGTCGTTAAGAAATGCATAGGCTTCTGAGCTGTCGCCACGGGCTTCGCGAGTATCCGTCAAAATGAACAAGTAGTTTCCGATCGTGCTCTTATTGGGCGCATTTATGGCCTGGGTAAGTCGTTCAGGTCGAGATTTCGATTTTGGAATCAAAAAATCAACCCCGTGATCATAACCGCTTTTACCAGCTACCTTCACTTTGGGACTATAACGAATTTCGTGATCGTCCAAGAACTTTTGGACATCCTCCCAAAAATATGACGCAACCCTTGGTTCCGCCATAACAAACATATCGTTCACTGCCAACATTGCTTGGATTAACGAGTGAAGCCGCTGCCCCAGATTTGTGAGCGAAGTTTCTATAAAGAGCTGATCGCTATCGCGCCGTACCCCTAACCCGTTCAAAATAGACTCAAGCACTTGTTGCCTTTTGGTCGTATTAAACTCGAGTCCCGAAGCTCGCAAATCGGACAAAATATACCCATCATCGGTCAACAAAATACTCCCATTCTTCTTTACGGCATAAACTTGAAGGTGATCATTGTGCCTATCTAGAAATGGAGTTGTTAATTCGCACGCATTTTCCAAGGCCTCAACCGACAGCCCCTGTCGGAGCCAATCTAAATATGACGAGATAAGTTGTTGGCATTCGGACTTTATCATGGAAGCGTACCCTGAAACTGGGGCCTCTCGATGTTGCATCGATTGCAGAACTGCTCAAGAGTTAATCCGATGTTGGACGTATCACTAAATACCGACTTATCTATAGCCATCGCCCATTTGTCATCATACCCCTCACGGTAAAGGTGAATATGAGTTCGACCAAGTTTTTGACCATTCGGGTTGGTATGCGGTGCGCCATCAATATCTAGTCGAACCAAGACAAAAACCTGACGTGCCCTATTTTGAAAGGTTAGTCTCGAAAGTCGCAAACTGCCCCTGCTCAAATCGAGTACGAACTTTTCCTGCTTGTCGGTGCTTACGAGTTGAAATGCCAACCTTGAACCGGGTTCTAGTGACACGACTTCTGCATTTTCAGCTTCCTAGTGCCAATGAGGTTGTCCGCTTCCAGTTGGCTAAGCATAATTGTCAATTAAACCCAAAATCAATATTTCACATGGGTTGCGGTTCGCAATTTTGTTTAGAGCGCTAAAACCTAAATTTCACCTTCGCTATTATAAAACGGGCAAAAAATCGTCAATGATTCCAGTTTACTGTTGGAAAACAGTCACAGTCTAAACGAAGCTACCGTTTCGCTTCCTGCGCGCGGCGGCGGGCCTCTTCGAACAGCTCTTCGTCGCTGATTCCGGCGATCGACGAACGGGCGTCACCCGATAGTTGCGGCGTGGCGCGGTCTTTTCGCTCGGCCTCGTCGGCGTCGTCCATGCCTTCCTTAAACGCCCGCTTACTTTGCCCGAGGGCCTTGGCCAATTGCGGCAACTTACTGCCGCCAAAGATCAACAACACCACGGCCAGGATAATGATCATCTCCGTGGTACCGGGCATTCCGATCAACATCAAATAATTCATAATTACCATCCTCTGCGCGCTGCGCCCGTACTAATTATCCGCCTGGCCGTTGCTTGATTCGTAAAAAAGATACTTTCGCCAGGTCTCGTCCGCGCGACCCAAATAGCGCATGATCTGGCGATTCACATGCAACGAAAATCCCCGCGGCCGCCGCAATAAATGCATACCCGCCTCTTCCGGCGTGTGGTTCCCTTTACGATGATTACATTTTTTGCAGCATCCGACCAAATTGTCCCACGAAGACTCGCCCCCGCGCGAACGCGGCAAGACATGATCCAGGGTCAATTCCGCGGGTGGCAGATGCTTGCCGCAATACATGCAGGTGTACTGATCGCGCAGCAAGATATTCTTGCGCGAAAGCGATCGGCGCTCGAACGGAATGTGAATGTATTCGGTCAACCGGATAACGGAGGGGGCATGGATGGTCAAGCGGGCAGAGTGCAGCATATGGCCGTTATGCTCTTCCATGCGCGCGATGCCCTTGAAGATCATGACCACGGCGCGCCGTTCGGTGCAAACATTTATCGGCTCAAACGATCCATTTAAAACTAGAACCCTGCCATTCATCGCAACAAATCAGATGTCTGAGGTTAGCTGTCAGATGTTCGTGTTCCGTCAACTTAAGTTTTAACCGAAAAGGGCAGATAAATCCAAATGAAACAGAGGTTAGAGGCTAGAGGTCAGAGGTTAGTGGTCGAGTATTGCCGATCGATAGATTAAGCTTGCCACCCACCATGTAATCCAACCACTAACCTCTAACCTCTGACCTCTAAGCTCTATTCCCCCGGTTTTTGCTGGGATATCATCCGATTCCGGAACAGATCGGTCGCTTCGACCAAGGCGCTGACATTGCCGGGTTCCAAGGCCGAATGGCCGGCATCGGGCGTGATGCGCAGTTCCGCCTCGGGCCAGGCACGGTGCAATTCCCAGGCGCTGACCATCGGGCAAACCACATCGTAACGGCCCTGAACGATCACGGCGGGGATATGCCGGATCTTGCCTACATTGTCGATCAGTTGGTTTGCGCCCTCCATGAACGAATTGTTCATGAAGTAGTGGCATTCAATACGCGCCAGCGACAACGCGGAGGCGGCCTCATCGAAGTGCGCCATCAGATCGGGGTCTTGGAATAGTTTCGAGGTGCTGCCTTCCCAAACGCTCCAGGCGCGGGCGGCTTCCAGACGGACCTGCTCGTCATCGCTGGTCAAACGTTTGTGATACGCGGCAATCAGGTTACCGCGCTCTTCGACCGGGATCGGCTTTAAATACTCTTCCCAGGCGTCGGGGAAAATGTTGCTCGCGCCGGATTGATAAAACCAATCGATCTCTTGTTTACGGCAGAGGAAAATGCCGCGCAGGATCAGACCGGTCACGCGATCAGGGTGGGTCTCGGCATAGGCCAAGGACAGAGTGCTGCCCCACGAACCGCCAAACACCAGCCACTTGTCGATGCCGAACTTTTCACGCAACGCCTCGATGTCCGAAACCAGATGCCAGGTCGTGTTGTCTTCCAGGCTGGCTTGCGGAAGACTACGGCCCGAACCGCGTTGATCGAACAGAATAATTCGGTACGATTCCGGATCAAAGAACCGGCGATAGCTCTTGTCAAGGCCACCGCCCGGTCCGCCATGCAGAAAAACCACCGGAAAACCGTCCGGATTTCCGCATTGTTCGTAGTAAAGTTCGTGAACCGGAGAAACCCGCAGCATCCCCGAGTCAAAGGGCTCGATCGGCCCGTAAAGAGTTCGCATGAACTAATCATACATAGGTTGGAAGGGATTTGTCATTTGAGGTGCTATTTTCAACTCAAGCGAGGTTGGTCGAATTTCAAGGGGACCTACTAATTGGCAACCGGCAATTCGATGATTACACCCTTCGCTGCCTTCTTGATGATTTTGACCTTGGCCATCACCAGTCCAAAATAGAGCAAACTGAATCGCAGGTAGTATGTGCCCTTGGTCGAACGGTTTAAATCAAAGTGACCTTCCGCATCGGTGAAAACGGCATCTACCCGCTTTTTCCAGCCGGGTGACATTAGTTCAACCAAGACCTTTTCCAAGCCACCACCTCCGGGCAATATCACCTGGCCCGAGAGGTTACGCGCGGCAAAAGGTTCTTGAAACTGAGCCGAGTCTCCGTAACGTGGGTAGCTAAAATCCTCTGGGACCCTGGCGACATTTCCGCCCTGCGCTAAGACGTCCGGCGCCATCACCAGAGAAACTAACGCAAGGACGGAAATCACCTGGGCTATCGTACGTTTGAAGCGTTTAGGACAGTGATCCGTCTTCCAATCCACACTATTACCTCAAAGTAGACATGATAGGACCAATCAGCCAATACTCAAACAAGCATCGAACCACCAGGACCAACATTATTACGATCGCTATTCCGCGAACGCCTTGGTCTCCATCGCGACCGCGCGCGGGAAAAGAATATTGTTCTCTAAATGGATGTGTTGGTGCAGGTCTTCCTCCAACGCCACGAGCGCATGATAGAGCGTTTGGTAGCTAAAGCAGCCGTCCGCCGGCACAGTGTAGTTATTGGTAACTTCGCGCAGCTTGACCAGCAGATCACCGACGGCATCGTGCTCCGCCATCATCATCCGCACCGGATTTTGCACCGTGCCGAAAGGCGGCGCCGTCGCCGGTAAATGTTGGGTTGCAGACTCTTCCAAATTCACGATGTACGGGAACAGCACCCGCTCTTCCTTCATCATGTGCGGCCGCAGATCGTTGCCCAAATCATTGACCAGTTGCTTCACCGAAGCCAATTCCGGGTGATTCGCACCGTGAGCCAAGAAAACCTTTTCGGCCAAGGCATCCAGCCGATCGACCTCCTGCTTGGTAAAGAAATGATGCAGGTTAACAATATGCTCGATCAATAGAGACAACTTTGCCGTGTCAAATGTCTCTGATCCTTGCGCTTGGTTCGGCGCGGTCGAAGCCTGTTCTAACAAACGCTCGACCTCGTCCGTGCTGATATGCGCGGTAGCACAAGCAGCGGCCAGGGTCTGACCGCCGCCACAGCAGTAGTCGATCTTCAACTTTTCAAAAACGCGCGTCGCGCCCGGTATCTCGACGGCCAGATCACGCACGGTGGTTGTGGTATTGAAATTCATATAAAAGTCCTCCCCCAAGTTAGCCAGATCAAACCTAATTCGCGAAGCTTCTCAACCGCGCAAACTCAAAAACTGAAATAGTGACCCGCGGCCACCAACGCCACCATCACTAACCCAAAACCGATCTCGCGAAAGCCGATCGCTTTCGCGGATGCCGCGCGGTCCCAGCCCACCATGCCAAAGACCGCGCGCGCGAACAGCATCAGTAACGCGAACGCCGCCAACCGGGGCAACAACGCGTTCCAAACCAAAACGGAAACCGCCGCCAACGCGACCACGTGCAGCAATACCGTCATTAACCGGGCGGGCCGTTGCCGATGCAACACGGCGATTCGGGCGCGCACATAAATGATCGCCGGCACGACCCGCGCCGCCAGCAAGACCCATAGGGCCAGCGCAGCCGGCCGTGGCCAGCCCGCCGCTAAGGCTATGGCTGATGCCGTCGCGGCCAGCGCGACGGAACCCGCCAATTCCGGTATCAACGATCGACCGCGCGCGACCGCGTCGTAACCGATCTGGATCAAAGCGAAAGGCACAGCGAGCAGGACCGGCAATATGAAGGCAAATGAAACCGCCGTCTCAAGGGCCATGATGAAACTCAACGCCGCTACCGTACCGTAGAGCAGGACAAATTGTTCGGCCTTGGCCGTGCGGGCGAATCGACGCCCGCGTCGCAGGTCGGCGACCACTAACCGCAGTGGATGCCGCGTCAGAAAGGCGCCGGTGGCCGCGATCGACAAGAACAACCCGGCCCACGATGGCGCAATCACCAACCCCAGTACGATGGGCTCGAACAACAGGCCCCACCCACCATGCTCGACCGGTAGCGCCACCGTGCGAAGACGGACGGTGTTTAACTGGACCGAGGCGGCGTTTGTCTCAACTATAAGTTGGGCGAAACCTTCCAAGGTTATCTCCAAAACAAAACTCAACGGGCACACCAATTCACCCGGCACGTTAGCTGTCGCAACAATCATGCCCTTCGGAAATGGTCTATTTTTAGGGGACCAGTTGTTAGTTAAGCGGATTCTTCCGCGGCTTAGGTCAGTGAATCGGGTGATATTTCACAACTGGCGATCGCGCGAGTTAGGTTACTTTAGGATCAGCATCATCCGCGCGGTCACAGAGTTTGCAATCAAGATCAAGGCCGACATATTGCGCACGCCCTTCGGGGGTAAGCACCCAAGGCCGCTGGATCAGCGGCGGATCATGCCGCACGTGCTGCAAATGCCCACACTCAAGTACGGCCCGCCAATCATGGTGCTCATCCAAATTGAATTCAATGATCCGCCGTTTCATCTATTGCGGTAGACGCCAAAATGTCAGTCATCCGTGCCGTTATCAATACGCGCACGCCGCATTTCGGGTGACGGCGTGCGCTACCAAAATATTATCGAAAGCGTGGCCAGCCAACAAACAGCAGAAGCCGCGACAAACGGGATCACCACCGTCAGTTCGTGACGAAGCGCGATCTGCACCAGCGAGGCGACGATCCAGACCTGAACGAAACTGATCGCCACCAAAGTAAATAACCGGATCTGCTGAACCGGCGAGGGTCCGCTTTCGCTCGTATTCACTTCTCTGATTGCGACTGAGTATGGTTGTTCGATCATATAGTTGGTCCCTTCACTGAATTACCGGTCAAACCAGTGCAATAAGCGAGCCAACCGTCCAAGCGGTGCGAAATCGTTAGTAATTTCAGATTATTCTGCGCATACCAGCGTTAAGAACGGGGAATTTCTCGCAACCGGGATTCGGCCGTGTGGATTTTTCGCGTACGAGCAGCTTTTGGATCGACTTCGTTGATCTGCCCATCTCGTGGTCACTCGGTTAAATCGTCGGCATTGGAATTTCGCCGATGGAAAAGGCACAATCAACCTCGAATTCACGGCCGGACGGCCGTTTACCAGGAGGGTTTTGTGCAGAACGATCTACCGGCGCCGCGGCCACCGTATACCGAGGCCGAGGCCGAGCAGCGCTTCGCCGAATTGCAGAAGAAGTTGGTGTCGCTCTGGAGGTCGATCCAGTCGTTGGGTCAGGAAGAGCAAACCATCGTCGTGGTTCCATCCTTTACGGTGGACACAACGGCCAGCGGATCTGTGCTGCAGGCCTATGAAGAGCGGTTCTTGTTTCTGCTTTTGTTGTTGCGGCAACCGCGCGCGCGCCTGATCTATGTCACGTCCCAACCGGTTAATCCCGTCATTATTGATTATTACCTTCACCTGTTGCCCGGCGTTATCGCTAGCCACGCGCGGCAACGCCTATTCCTGGTCACGCCGATCGACGGCTCGCCCCTGCCGTTAACGCAAAAGTTATTACAGCGGCCGCGTCTGCTGGCACAGATCCGTGGACTGATCCGCGATCCGGACCGCGCGCATTTGGTACCCTACAACACGACGCCGCTGGAGCGTGATCTGGCGCTGCGTTTAGGCATTCCCATGTACGGCGCCGATCCGAAGTTCTTC
The DNA here is from genome assembly GCA_039920205.1 of Pyrinomonadaceae bacterium. GTDB lineage: Bacteria > Acidobacteriota > Blastocatellia > Pyrinomonadales > Pyrinomonadaceae > JBDSEC01. The sequence goes on along the minus strand of JBDSEC010000236.1, from coordinate 1,608 downwards.
CCCTTCGGTACCAAGACCGGTTGCCGGCGGATCTTCGCCGCGGAAGGCATCCCGCATCCGATGGGGATCGAAGACCTGTACAGTTTGGAAGACGTCGAGCGTGCGATCATTAAAATGCGCGGCCAGCGGCCCGAATTAGAGAAGGTCCTAGTCAAGCTGAACGAAGGCGTGTCGGGTGAAGGCAACGCCGCCGTCGATCTGTCGGGTTTGGTCCAACCGGGCGAGACGGCCGAAAGGGAGCAAGTCGCGGAGCGTGTGCGTGGAATGGAGTTCGAATCGGCCACCGCCAGGTTGGAAGAGTATGTCGCCAAGTTAGCCGAACGCGGCGGCATCGTCGAAGAACGTATCAAGGGCATGGACATCGAAAGCCCCAGTGCGCAGCTCCGCATAACTCCCTTGGGCGACGTCGAGTTGCTGTCGACACACGACCAGATGCTGGGCGGACCATCCGGGCAGACTTTTTTGGGCTGTAAGTTTCCCGCCGATCCCGACTACGCGGGAACGATCATGAAGTATTCCGCTAAGGTCGGCGCGCGCCTGGCGAAAGAAGGTGTGCTGGGCCGGTTTGCGATCGATTTCGTGACCGTCCGCGATGAAGCGGGCAAGTGGCATGCCTATGCCATCGAAATAAACCTGCGCAAAGGCGGCACGACGCATCCCTTCCTTACCCTCCAGTTTCTAACCGACGGAAAATACGATCCGGATACGGGCGTGTTCCTTACACCGTTCGGCGAATCGAAGTTTTTCGTGGCTAGTGATCACGAGGAATCGCCGCTCTATCGCGCGTTCACACCGGATGATCTGTTCGATATCGTGGCGCGGCACGGCATCCACTTTGACCAAACCCATCAGGTCGGCATCGTCTTTCATATGATGAGCGCGTTGGGTGACGCCGGGCGGTTGGGTCTGACGGCGGTCGGTAACACGCCCGCGGCCGCCGAAGAACTTTACCGGCGTGCCGTTGAAATACTTGACGCCGAGGCCCGTTTGGCCCTAAATCTAAGACCGAATGACGAGGTGACCGAGGACCAAGGTTTTGAGGTCGAGATGGTGTAACGTACGACCGGTGGTTAACTGGTCGGATTGTTGGGCCAATGAGCCCGCGCAAGTTTTAACTCGCATCCATTGTAACCGGCATCGACAGACTATCGGTCTGTCACACATTGCCAGTCTATCGTACCCCGTTTAGAGGCGGTCTTTGACCGCCGGTGAACGTCAAAAGGAGACTCCAAAAGAATGAGACATTCAATTGCACGTCAGCTTTGTGCGCTGTTGCTTTTGCTCGTGGTGGTAAATACGGCAAGCGCGGCTTCGGTCCACCGTATCCGCTTCGCGCGCGGCGCGGTATCGGCCACGGTTTGGGGAACGTTGTACGGACAGCATTCGATTCGGCACTATATCCTTCAGGTTCGCGCGGGTCAGAATATGAAGGTTCATGTGACTAGCACTCAACTAACCAATCCACAGATCGACGTCATCTATCCGAACGGCGAACACATGGACCGCGACATGCAGGGCACGCAGTTCAACACGGATTCTACGCAGGCGGGCAATTACCGCATCGATGTGTATGAAGGGATGAAGGGCGACCCGGGGCGGGGTAAATTT
>JBDSEC010000235.1:0-8822 GCA_039920205.1 Pyrinomonadaceae bacterium | reverse complement strand
GGTCTTGCCGATAACGATCGCGCCGGCGGCATTCAGCCGATCGACGGCCGTCGCGTCATAGGGCGGTTGGTAATCCCCCAGAATTCGCGAACCGCACGAGGTCTGCAGGCCCCGGACGCAGATGTTGTCTTTGATCGCGATCGGTACGCCGGCCAACGGCGAGTCGGGCGCGCCATTGCCATCGAGGGCAATCGCCCGATCGGTGGCGAACTTCCGGCCGATCTGCAAAAAGGCGCTGAGTTGGTCATTGGTGCGTTCGGCCGCGCCCAGCGCCGCCTCGGTAACGTCGGTGATCGAACGCCCACCGCCAGTCAGAGTAGCGCGAATTGATGTGATATCCAGTGTCATTAAATTATCGATCTAGTGAAATATTCGTTAAAGAACCTTGGGCACGCGGAAGTGTCCGTGCGCGGCCTCGGGCGCTTCGGCCAAGGCGACCGCTTGGCCCAGACAGGGCCGCGCCACGTCATCGCGGCTCGAATCGGTCGCCGCTCCTTCCGCGGTCAATCCGCCCAGCGCGGGTTCCACCTGGCTGGTGTCCAGTTCGTTCAGTTGCTCGACATAGGCAACGATGCCCGCCAACTGCGGCGTGAAATCGCGCAACTCCTGTTCCGTGATCTCAAGATGGGCCAGACCGGCGATCTTCGCGACGTCGGCTTCGGTGATCGGCATAAAAGTGATACCTCGAATAAATTAACGTTCGCGGCTAAGGTTAACGCCCGCCGCGACCAAAAAGCGATGGCGCAGTTCCAGATCGCTGATGGCTTCGGCCGCGCGGTGCAGTTCGTTTCCCGCCGCCAGCAACGCATCGGCCTCCAACAATTCGCGGTCGATCGGTGGTTCGGCCCGAGGTCCGCGCGCCAGTTCGACCGTCACCGGGTCGATGCGAAATTCGACAAAGGTTACCACCGCCTGGCCTAACAACGAGTTCAACCCGAAGATCAATTGCCCGGCCATGCTTTCCAACTGCCGCTGCCAGGTGACGTCGGTCACAGCGACGATCAGCGTCTTGCGATAGAGCCGGAACGGTACCGCGTGGGGCAACAGATTCTCGCCCGCCACCCGCCGCCAGGCGGCCATCGCCGCGGCTTCGGCCACTTCGCCCGATTCGCCCGCCGCCCGCAGGACGGCCGGGATGATCTTAAACAACTCGTTCATGGAGTTTCCCGCAACGCGGGGCGTACAATTTCCGAATTAGTTCCGCGGGGCTTACAATATGGCTACGCACTTAAGTGTACGGGATAACTGGTTAGGCCCTCAAGCGGCTAGCCGCTCTACGGTCTGGATCAGGCGAGATTTGAAATGCGAGTTGGTCGTTGAAACATCACGCGAGCGCAAGCTGGTGCGCGAATGGTAACCGGCTGCCGTTTCTTGGCGTAGTAGACGCCGGCAGAAAAAGGCCAGATGTGGATCCGAAGCGGGGGGCCGGGGATTTTGGGGTCGGGGGTCGGGGGTCGGGGACTCGAGCGCGCTGAAGGCGCGCCAGACTGGTGTGGCGCCCTTTAGGGCGCAATCGCTTTACTGACGTATCCAGAAGCTGCGCAAAGCCTTGCATCTGGCTATTTTCTTTCTGCGCCTTCAGCGCAATTGGAAACCCTCAGCGTGAAGGTTAACTTGCGCTTTTACTTGCGCCCGTCCAGATCTGGAAAACCATATGACGATCCTACGTGAACCATTGATCCTGGCGTCGACCAGTCCGCGCCGGGCCGAGATACTAACCTCAGCCGGGTGGGAATTTACCGTCGACGCGACCGAGGTGGACGAGAGCCCGGGGCCAGCCGAAGGTCCCGCCGACTATGTCAAACGCTTGGCGCTGGCCAAGGCGCGTGCGATCGCCGCGAAGCATCCCGGTAAGTTGGTCTTGGGCGCAGATACCACCGTCGTTATCGATTGGCATATTCTAGGCAAGCCGCCGAACGCTTACGAAGCCGCTAGCATGCTGCGGCAACTTTCCGGGCGGCATCATCAAGTGTTGACCGGCGTTGCCCTGGTTCGTGCGGGCGACCACGGGGGCGAAAGCGTGGCCCACCAAATGACCGAAGTGATCTTTGCCCCGATGACCGACGACGAGGTCGAGTGGTATGTCGCCACGGGCGAGCCGATGGACAAAGCCGGCGCCTATGCGATCCAAGGATTGGGCGCAGTCTTTGTCACCGAGATCCGCGGGGATTTCTGGAATGTGGTGGGGCTGCCGGCGGCGTTGGTGTACCGGATGGCCGCGAAGATGGCCGCCGCGGCCGGGTGAAGCGGGATCCGGCGGCGGCGGGAGCGTGGTGCTCAAGCCGGTTGGTTATATCGAGAGTGAACGGCGGGTCTCTGTGAATAGACGGCACTTCATCGGAATTGCGGGAGGTGCGGTGATCGCGGCCGGTGGCGCAGGCTACGTGTTTAGCGATAAACGTAATTTCGTACGGGCGGACCTAGCCGCAGATAGTGATCAAACTCCGTTGCTCAACGCGGACGAGCACCAGATCTTGACGCTCGCTTCGCTTGCGCCCAGCGGCCACAATACCCAGCCCTGGTTTGTTAGACGCCTCGAACCGTTGCACTGGATCGTCGGCAATGACAAGACCAAATGGTTGCCCGCGGTCGACCCGAATCAACGCGAGACGATCCTTTCGTTAGGTGCGTTCCGGCAAAACCTGGAATACGCGGCCGGGTCGTTGGGTTATGTTTGCGAATGGAAGTTGTTGGCCGAAACGAACCAATCTGAACAGGTGATGGAAGTAAAACTCAGCCAAAAGGGACCGAAGAGTACCTTTGATACCGCCCGGATAAGAGAGCGCCGCACAGTCCGTTCCGGGTTTTTGAGCGATGGGTTGAAGAAGGAAGATGTCGAACCGCTGGTCGGCCCGGAACGCGAGTTGATCCATTATCTGCCCACCGGCAGTAAAGAGGGCCGTTACCTTAACGAGCAGACCATCGAGGCCAATCGGGTGCAGACCTATCGCGACCCGGCGCAGGCCGAGTTGGCCGAATGGATCAGGTTTTCGAGCAAAGAAGCCGAAAAACGTCGCGATGGATTGACCACCGCCGGTATGGAGATCGAAGGGCTGGCCGGTTGGTGGGTGCGGAATTTCTACGGCAAGAACGACGTGATGAAAGCGGGTTTTCGGGAGCGAGGTCTGGATAAGGTTCGCGAACAAGTTTCAGGTTCGGCCGGTTGGATCTTGATCACAAGCCGGGGCGAATCGGTGCCGGAACTGCTGGAAACCGGCCGGCGAATGCAACGGCTTTTGCTGCAGGTGCGCGAACGCAATATCGCCATTCATCCAATGACGCAGATCTTGGAAGAACCATCGACGCGGGAAACCCTCAATCGCTCGATCGGGATCGACCAGAACATTCAATTCATCCTGCGGGTCGGTTATTTGAAGAACTATCCGCCGCCGGTCTCACTGCGCCGGCCGGTCAGTTGGTTTTTGCGGGGTTAACTGAATCGCTCTCTATTACGAGTGCAGCCAATATCTTCCGCAATTCAGGGTCGGCCTTGAGTTTGTTCGACTCCATAATGAGGCCAACGGCAATCAATTCTTCGATCGCCGAGGGTGTGTTCTCGATCCGATACTTCAGCACCTGGTTGATCACGGCAAGCGCCTTGGTCGATTCACCCATCTGGGCATATCCCTCAGCGATCCGCATCATAATTTCATCACGATGACCTTCAAACCCCTTCTCGTTCGCGATCGAAGCGGCCTGGTCCAGTAATTTGAAAAGTCCGCTACGCGAGAGCGTGCCGACCTGTTTTTCGGCGAGCGAGACCAGACCAAACGCAATAAAATCCAGCGCAAACTCATGGTTAGAAGTAAAGGAACGAAGGGCGCTCAAAGCGAGGTCGTTGCGCTTCAAAACCACGTAGCGATCGGAAATCTGGCCCAGGTAATGGATCTTGCGTGTAAGCGGTGATGCGCCATTGCTATCTTGTTGGCGATGCGTCTCGGCCACGCGGCGAGCCTTTTGCCAGGCAAAGTTCAAAGTCGCCAGCGCATCAGCGTTGCGTCCATCCTTGAGATACCGGTCCGCTAGCATCATTAAGGCTCGCTGCTGTTTACCGTCATCATCGTTAATGCCCATGTTGCGGGCAATTCGTGCGGCATCATCAACTTGGTCCAATTTCAAATATGCTTCTGCGATCGCATCTCTCTCGTTCGCCACGAATTGCCGATCGGACTGCAGTTGCGACAAATAGCTATTGGCCTCGGTGCGCTTGCCGGCTTCAACTAAGATCTGAACAAAATTAAAGATCATGTAACGGTCGCTGGAATCCGCCACTTGGTACCACAGTTCGAAAGATTTCTTATCGTCGCCCAAACGAAAATAGAATGGGATCATCAACATCAATGCTTGGTCCCGCATGCCTTCATCCGCATTCGCCGTGATTTCAGCCTCGAATCTTTTCATGACGGACCTCGCGCGATCGCGTTCGTTCGCTCGGAGATACGCATCGGCGATGTCAACCGGCTTCCTGGGACTTGGATCCGATTCCTCCAGCTCATCCAGTTCTTGCAATAGACTTAACGCCCGCTCACGATTTCCGAGTTTTGAATATGTCACCGCCGCGACCAAAACAAATTTCGGCTTCGTGTCATCGCCATCTAGGTGCGACAAGATCAGGTCAACCTCGCCATCATGGTGAGTGTTAACCAGAATCCGAGCAAATTCGGGAAGTCCCGAGGCCCACCATCCAAGTTCTTCGAGTGCAACCCAGGCGGCGGCAATGAACTTATCGGCATTCTCGTTGTCCCCAGCATTACTCAATTGTTCGGCGTAATGTGAGAACCAAAGGAATTGTGTACTGACATTGTCGTCCAGCCTTATCGCACGGATAGCATCATCAAATCGCCTAGATCTAAAGTACGCAGTCGCGAGTTGATCGCTATTGTTAGAGCTTTTGTCCCGTTCCATTACCAAAAGAGCGCAGTCCAGCGGGTTTTCCTGAGCCTTCCGGCGTAGATCTGCCGCAAATGCGGGAAAGGCAATAAACGAAATCAGCGATAATGCGAGAATCGTGCGCGGAACGAAGCTGTGACAACCCATGGCAAGCGCCCTGACGATCAGAATGGAAAAAGAGAACTTGGGGATCGACGGTGAGAGTTTAGCAAAAGGCCGCCGGTCTGCCTAGGGTTTCCCCCGAGCATACCGACGGCCAAATTGAGCCGACGTTAACGATTCAACGACTAGCCTATAACAAGCCCTGAAGCCGTTGGCCCAAGCTTTCAGTCAGGTCGCCTTCGGGGTCGATGCCTTCGACCGGCGGGCGTACGGCGTTGCCGCTCTTGTCGATGATCACGAAGGCGGGAACTTGGGTCACACCGAATTTCTTCACGGCGGCGCCGTCCGGATCGCGCAGTACGCGCAGGGCAATGCCGTTACGGGACGCGAACGATTTCAATTGATCGTCCGAAGCGTAGTTCTTCGACTTCGCGTTTTCGGAATCGGTGAACAACCAATAGACGACTACGCCGCGGCCGGCATAATCGGCCGCCAATTTGGCCACGCCTGTGGACTGCGCACGCGTCATCGGCACCCACGAAGCGGCGACGGCCAGGACGACCACCTTGCCGTTTAGGCCGTTCGATGACACGGTCGTGCCATCCAGACCGCGGAACGAGAATCCGTCCTGCACGGCAACGGCGGCGCGCGCGGGCGCCAGGCCCGCGAACAGGATCGCCGCGGTCAATAAAGCTGTGATACCGAATCTAGTGTTTTTCATAGTATGCAACCCTCCGAAGCCTCTTCGGCGGTTCGCTGCCACCAAAACCGCAAACGGCGGTTCCGGTAACGATTATCAGATGTACGAAGGAAGGGAATCGTTGGATTTATTCTCGCACGATAGGGGCGATTTAGCTATGCGTTTTCGGCACGGGACTACACGTCTTCGGTAAGGTTTCGGTAGTCTTCCGGCGTGTCCACATCCATTCTGACGTAGGGACAATCGACGGTCCGCCGGTACACCTCACGGGTATGCGTATCCAGAAAACCACGCAATCCGCCACATTCGTCGAGCTTCGCTAATTCGTCGCGCAAGCTTAGATCTACCAAAACGGGGTGACCGCGATGGCCTTCGAATTCGGGTACGACGATCTTTTCGCCGTTTCGATGCCTGCGGGCGAGCACCGAATAGATCTTCGCCGGTATGCGCGGTTGATCTGCTAAAGCGAGGTAAACCGCGGTCACGGTTTGGTCCAGGGCCTGGACCCCGGCGGCGATCGATGCGGACATCTCGCTGTCCGGGTCAGGGTTCACGGCAAAGCTGACCCGCCGGTGGGCCAGCGACAAACGCAATTCATCCCAGCGGTGTCCGATAACGACCACAATGTCGATGATCCCCGCCGCCTCGATCTGATCCAGGCAAGCCTCGATGATCGTGGAATTACCAAAGGGGAGTAGCGGCTTGAACGCACCCATGCGCGACGACCGCCCGGCGGCCAAGAGAATCGCGGCGTACTTAGTAACCTGGGGAGTTTCGGACATGGAGTAAGTGACAGACTAACCAGGAAGTAAGAGCGGAACGGCAATTTAAACTTCAAAGCTAACGCCGCGATAGATCTCATCGACGGGCAAGTCGACCCCAACTGAAATTAGAGAAAGGTCGCCCGCCTGGTTAAATTTCTCGTGCTCCCATACGCCGTCGTCCTGCCGACGATAAATTTCGATCAGCATCTGGTCTTGCGCCACCAGCAGATATTCCTTAACGCTATCGATCCGCTGATACGCGAGCAACTTTTCGCGGCGATCGATCTGTTCCGTGGTGGGCGAGAGCACTTCAACCACCAGAATAGGGTCTGGACAAACATACTCGGTTTGAGGAATCGGAGAGCAAGTGACAACTAGATCCGGATAATAATAGGCAGTGGAGCTGGCCTTAACCTTTGCGTCGGTGATAAATACGGTGCACTTAGTACCTCGTAGTTTTTCTCCTAGCCGCTGCAAAATGTTACCAACGATAAGTCCATGCCGCAGGCTTGCACCCGGCACGGCGAATACCCGGCCATCTACATACTCGTGCCGGACGGTTCCGTCTTTTTCGAGTTCGAGATACTCCTCAACTCTGACTAACGGTACTTTGTGGGCAAGAACCATAGTTGCCTCCGTTACCTATCTTAACTCTTCCAGCGCCCGCTGCACATACACCCGCGTCATCTGTTTGCGCCAATTCATGACGAAATCGGTGTTATCCAAAGGCCGCGCTTTGATGTAAGCCGCTTCGGCCGCGGCTTCGATCCGTTCGGCGGTCAACGGGCTACCGATCAACGCCCGCTCGGCGTTTACCGCCTGCAGAGGCGATGGCGCAATACCGCCCAATATAATATGCGCGTCCTTGACCGTGCCGTCGGTCGCGATATCCAGCCGCGCCGCCACGCCCAGCACCGGAAAATCGAACGTCCCGCGCCGGCGCAATTTGTGGTAAGTCGCGCGCCATCCATTCAGCGGCGGCAATTCGATATCCACCAGCAATTCATCCAGACGTTTATGCAGGTAATTGATGCCGTCGTCATTGTAAAAACCCGCGGCTTCCACCGTACGCTCGCCAAAGGTCGAGGCCAAACGTATTTTCGCACCCATCGCCACCATCAGCGGCACCAGATCGGACGATTGCACTGCCCAGCACTTGCTGCTGCCCGGGGCTACCCAACAAACATCGCCGTCCTTTTTTAGACAAAAGTTGATGCCCTTGCGCCATTCGTAATTCTGGTTCCAATAATTGCACCGCGTATCCAGCAACAGATTGCCGCCGATGGTGCCCATATTGCGCAGCAGCGGCGTCGAGATAAGACGCGCCGCCGCGCCTACCATAGGGTAATCGCGGTTGATGACGGGGTGCTCGCAAACCTCGGTCAAGGTCACGCCCGCGCCGATACGCAAACCGGTGTGGCCATCGCCGGTGATCATGTGCAGCGGTTGCAACTTGCCCACCGACACGACCGTGCGCGGCGTGAATTGCCGACGCTTCATGTTGGGATATAGATCGGTACCGCCGGCGACAAATTGTCCCTCCGGGCCGGCGTCGCCCATCATCTTGACCGCGTCTTTGATATCGCGCGGCACCAGATAGGCGAATTGGGGAAGTCTCATCATAACTATTGATTCACGACCGCTTTTTGTAACAAGTCTCCGTACTTGGCGCGCAGCTTTTTCAGGCTCGATTTCTTGCGCTCGGCCGCCCACCAGGCGGTGTGGGTCAAGCCAGCCGTCGTGCGGACCGCGGAAATGCGCTCGATATCGGTGTAGCCGCCCGCTTCTTCGATCCACGAACGCACTTCTTGGTAAGTGATCCTGACCTGTTGGCCCTGATGCGCTGCCAAGAAGAAGGAAATCGATTCCGGGCCGCCAATAAAGAAGGACAGGTTTTCGCCTTTGGCGGGTTTCACGATGGCATGGATGTAATCACCTTGCTCGAAACCGGCGAGTTTCCCGGTTACATATTTGGTCTTTTTAATCTTGTCGGGATGCTTCTGTGCCTGGGTCGCTGGGGCAGCAAAGAACAGGCTGAAACCAAAAGCCAGAACGAGTAATAAGGGCGAAATCAATGCTCTTTTCATCCGGGGTCTCCTCTAGTGCAGATAACTTCTCAATCAAACCAATCTAAATCGTCCGAACCGAAACTGTTGCCAATTTCATTCGGAATCTCGGTTGGTAACCAACCGTTCAACAGCTGTCGCCAAACGGTCTAAGCGCGCATTAGTTTCCGCCGCTCGTTGGTCTGCCTTTAGTTGAGCGTCGATCAACACTTTGAACTTGTCATCCATTTGATCGAATCTTTGGTCCGCTTTGATCTGCGCATCCAGCAATATCGCGACTTTTTCATCGACACGATCGAA
>JBDSEC010000234.1:0-3507 GCA_039920205.1 Pyrinomonadaceae bacterium | reverse complement strand
GGTTCTGCAAAAGTTCCCGGCATTCCGCTCCGGGTGGAGCTGACGACAAATTCCGAATGAATTCGCGGCTGTATACATTCCGCTTGTGGTGGAGCTACGCGAGCGTCCGCCGGGCTGGTTATCAATTCAGAACCATAGGTTACCGACTACTCTTTGTCGGGAAGATTTAACCCTTCTGCGACGGCCTTCTTCGCTTCTTCTTCCATTTCCGCCATTTCTACTTTGACGCGTTCGTCGACGATGTCGATGGGTGCCTGCTCGCCGGTCTCTTCTTGCGTCACGATGTGGTCTTTATCAATGTCCATTTGAATTGATCCTCCCCAAGGTTTGAATAACTGAATTAGTTTCTATTTTCCTAGTATCTCACACGTACCGTTCTTTAATGATGTTCAGATGGCGCAACTCGTGGCCTGCGATGTGATAGGCCAAGGCGCGAACCGTTGCGTCGTTTGCGGTCGCGGTCCCATGCCCCATTCGCGTCAGCGAATCGTCCGGCAAGCCATTGAAGAGCGCGATGGTCGAGCGGCGAACGGCTTCGTACTCTTCAAAGATATTGTCAAGGTCACGTTCGTCCGCCCGGGAATATCGGGCATAAGCGTCCTGATCGAAGCCGATCAGATTTGCTTGCTCATTCCGCGCAAAACGCAGTGCCCGGTAGGCATAGATCCGCTCGTCGTCGACAATATGCACCAGGGCCTCTTTGATGCTCCATTTGCCGGGCGCATAACGGTAAAGCAAACGAGCGGCTGGCAAGGAATAGATGAGATCTTTGACCAACTGGAAATTGCTTTTCAAATGTTCGAGGATCTGTCCATCGTCCGGCAAGAGCCCGATGTAAATATCCGCATATTCTGGGTATTCGCCCGGCTGTGGTTTAGAAATTCGCCTCATTTTCTTGACTACCTCGCTCGGCAAGCGCGCATCTAACTTGTGTTTTCGTCCGTTGATAATGATAGACTAGAACACGGTTGAAGTTTACCTCGGCCACGGAATTGTAATGAAACGGCAGTTAATTAAAACGATATTCGTCAGTTTTATTGCCCTCGCGGTCAGCGGGTGGGGCAATATTTTGGCCGTTTCGCTTTGTCCCCATATGGGTTTCGCTGCGGTTCAGAAAGGCGAAGAGCCTCGATCCGCGATGCCAGCCGGACATTCGTGCCATTCGATGGCTAGGAAGACGGCGCCTTTAAGTTCTAAAATTTCACCCCCGGCGTCAGGAGATATTTCGCTGGCTTTCGCCAGTTCAATATCTTCCGAAATTCCCAGCATACCGTGTTCGATGGGCGGCCAATCCGGATGGGTACTAGCGGTAAACGGCGAGGGGTTAACCCTTCGTCCGGGCGTTCAGACCGAGACCGCTTTGGCTGTAGTCCCGGCGATCCATTTCTGGACCGGCCGTCAGACCGTAATCTATCGGCAAGGCGCTCCACCCCCCGGCCGAACCCGATCTCACCTTACTTTCAGCATTATTCAAGTTTAGTTTCCCGCGAAGCTCTTAGCGCACGCCATTGCGTAACGTCACCCCTATATTTTGGTTAAACAGCCAAACTTTTCGGGGAGCGGCAGGCGTCGGTTATTTTCTTTACCACGCGAGGAAACCTGTAATGTCGCCATTGTTCACCATGAAGTTTTGGGCCGCGGCCGTGATGGCCGCCGCTTTTCTGTTAATTCATTCACCGTTGGCCGACGCTCAGCATCGGCATGATCCGCCGCCGGCAACCGCACCGTCTCCCACACCTACACCGGATCCAATGAAGGGAATGGAGATGCCTGCGACTCCGTCAACAACGCCTACGCTTGCTGCAACTCCCGACCCGATGAAAGGGATGGATATGCCGGCCGTGACGGTGGCGAGTCCACAGACGACGCCCACGCCAGCAGCAACTCCCGACCCGATGGCCGGAATGAACATGCCGGGCATGTCGCCTGGTCCGGACGATCACGATTCGTTGACCGTTATGCGCGGGGACGAAATGTTGCTGCGGGTCGGACGGGGCCGCGATAATTTCCTTTCGATGAACCAAAATGGTTCGGGCACATCGTGGCAACCGGCGACCAGTCCTATGTACATGTGGCAACAGATGAACGGGCCGTGGATGTTCATGTATCACGCCGAGATGAAACTCGGCGTAAACTACCAGAACGGGCCACGTGGTGTTACCAAATTCGAGTCGCAGAACTGGTTCATGCCGATGGCGATCCGGCAAGCCGGGCCGGGCACGTTGCAGTTGAAGGCCATGCTTAGCCTCGAACCGTTTACGTTTTCTCCCGGCGGTTCGCCCCAACTGTTTCAGACCGGCGAGACTTACCAAAACCGCCCGCTGCGGGACAAACAACATCCACACGATCTGTTTATGACCCTGTCCGCAACCTACACTGTGCCCATCGGCGACCGCGCTACCTGGTTTGGCTATTTAGGAATGCCGGGCGAGCCGGCGTTGGGTCCGACCGCGTTCATGCACCGCGCATCAGCCGCGGAGAATCCATCTGCGCCGTTATCGCACCATTTGCAGGATTCGACGCATATCAGTTTCGGTGTAGCGACGACCGGGTTTACCTATCGTTGGTTTCAGGTCGAGGGTTCCGTTTTCAACGGACGCGAACCGGACGAAAATCGCTACAACTTCGAATTCCATCCGTGGAACTCGAGATCGTTTCGCGTCTCGGTGGCGCCGTCGAAAAATTTGACGGCACAGTGGAGTTACGGCTGGCTGCACGAACCGGAAGCGGAGGAGCCGGGCAACATTCGCCGCATGACGGCGTCGGTTAGCTATAACCAGAAGATCGCCGGCGGTACCTGGGCCACGTCTTTGATCTGGGGGCGTAACTTATTACAGCAAAATTCGCCCGTCATCACTAACAGTTATTTGGCCGAAACCACGGTGAATTTCAAGGACTTGAATTACTTCTACTCGCGATTGGAATTGGCGGATAAAAGTGATTTGCTTGCGCGCAGTGAGGAAGCCCAGATCGGGATTCCCGCCGGACGGCACCCGATCTTTCGCGTTGCAGCATTTACCTTCGGGGCAGCGCGGGATATTTTCACGACCGATAAGATCCGCGTCGCGATCGGCGGTGACGCCACTTTGTACCGGGCGCCGTCGATCTTGAATCCCATCTACGGTGACCGGCCGGCGGGATTCCATTTCTATCTGCGGTTCCGGCCCGGCCGAATGACCGCCGAATCTCATGCGGGCCACACTCCTTAGATACACATAAGAAGTTTTGCCACAGAGGTCACAGTGAACACAGAGGGGTAGTTGCGGTTGGTACTCAACGGTTCATTTTTTGAAGAGGGGCGCTACACATGTAGCACTGAATTTTGTTTCTATGTGCTTTCTCTGTGTTCTCTGTGACCTCTGTGGCTAATTCTTTTTGGTTATTTTCACGACCGATAAGATCCGCGTCGCGATCGGCGGTGACGCCACTTTGTACCGGGCGCCGTCGATCTTGAATCCTATCTACGGTGACCGGCCGGCCGAATGACCGCCGAATCTCATGCGGGCC
>JBDSEC010000233.1:0-13494 GCA_039920205.1 Pyrinomonadaceae bacterium | reverse complement strand
TCCGAGACCGTCAAACCGTATCCGACAAAGACGACCGGCGATGCTTCGACCGTCGCGTTCGATGAAAAACCTAACGGCATCCAGTCAGTGCTCAACCGCACGCGCTGAAGTTCGCTCGCGCCCAGATCGTACGAAAGCGAATTCCCTTTGCCCAACTCAACACCGGCAACGTAAGGAAACAACTGCTGGTACTTGGCCATCGAGCCAGTCGACTTAACTCCGGATTGCGGTGCCGTCTTCAACCCCAACCGTTGCATTTCCTTTGCAATATATTCAGCGGCGGCATCGGCGCCGGGCGTTCCGGTCCGGCGACCATCCAACTGGTCCGAAGCCAAATAGGTAACGGTCGCGCGCAACTGATCGATGCTCGGAGCGGTGTTAGTAGCGCGGGCGGCCTGTTGAGCAAAAGTGCCCGCGGCAAGCGCGAGCACCAGCAAAACCGAAAGGAATTTTTGTCGCATGGCTATTAATCTACCCAATCCGCAATAAAGACATTGGTATCACCGCGCGTGGCCGCGTTGCGGTTCGAAGCGAAGACCAACTTCTTGCCATCGGGCGAGAACATCGGAAACCCGTCAAACGATTCATCAAAGGTGATGCGCTCCAGTGCCGTCCCATCGACATTTATCGCATAAACGTCAAAGTTGCGGCCCTTAGGATCGCCGTAATTCGAGGCGAACAGGATGCGCTTGCCGTCCGGAAACATATACGGCGCAAAGCTGGCCACGCCCAATTTCGTGACTTGGCGTTTGTTCGTTCCGTCCGCATTCATTATCCACAACTCAAAAATGGTCGGAACGATCAGATTCTCGGCCAACTTCTCCTGGTATTTTTTGATCTCGTTCGGGGTTTGCGGGTGGTAAGCCCGATATACGATCTGCTTTCCGTCGCGCGAGTACCAAGGTCCGCCGTCGTAACCCAATTCGTTCGTCACTTGCTTAACATTCTTGCCGTCGGCGTCCATCGTATAGATGTCCAGATCGCCATTACGCATCGAAGTAAAGACGATCTTCTTGCCGTCGGTCGAAACCGTGGCCTCGGCATCGTAGCCCGGCGTCTTGGTCAACTGTTTCAACTTTGACCCGTCCGGGTTAGCGGTAAAAATGTCGTAGGTCGGATAAACCGCCCAGGCATACCCCTTCGAGAAATCGACCGGCGGCGGACATTCCTTGTCACCCAAATGGGTCGATCCGTACAGGATGCGTTTGTTGTTCGGGAAATAGTAAGAACAGGTAGTGCGGCCCATCCCGGTCGAAACCATCTTGACTTCCGAACCGTCGATTTTCATGGTGTAGATCTGATCGCACTCGCGGGTGCCGCGCTTGGATTGAAAGATCAAATGGCTGCCATCGCCGGAAAAATAGGCTTCGGCATTTTCGCCACCAAAGGATAGCTGTTTGATGTTCTTAAGGTGCTTTTCTTGCGGGTTTCGCAACGCCTCGTCACCCGTCGCCTGCCCGGTATTTTGTGCCAGCGCGACCGTTGTCGAGTTTTGCGACCAGAACAGACCGGCCGTCACGGCCATGATCAAAACCAAAACTAAGGTAATCAATTTTCTAAATGTCATGAGTATCCAATTGCCAGACTACTATCCGTTGGACCGTTCAAAGTCCTTCATGAATGAGACCAGCGCTTCGACGCCGGCGCGTGGGAATGCGTTGTAGATCGAGGCGCGGATGCCGCCGACCGAACGATGCCCTTTTAAACCATCCAATCCCTGCGCCGTTGCTTCCACCGCGAACTTCTTTTCTAACTCTTCCGAAGGCAAACGGAATGTGACATTCATCACCGACCGCGATTCCGGGGCCGCATGCCCACGATAAAAATCGGACGCATCGACCGCATCGTAGATCAATTTGGCCTTGGCCTGATTCTCGGCCTGCATGCCGGTCAACCCGCCGTTGCCCTTAAGCCATTTGCAGACCAGATCGATGATGTAGATGCCCCAAGTATTTGGCGTGTTGTACAACGAATCGTTATCCACCTGTACACGATAATCCAACATCGTGTGTTGATTTTCGGGTTGGCGCTGGACCAGATCGTCGCGAATGATGACCACGGTGACGCCGCTGGGTCCCACGTTCTTTTGTGCGCCGGCATAGATCATAGCGAACTTTTCGACCGGCAACGGTTTCGACAAAATATTCGACGACGCGTCGTTGATCAACGGCACGCTGCCGGTTTCCGGTACGTAATTGAACTCGACTCCTTCGATCGTTTCGTTATCGGTGTAATGCACATAAGCCGCGTTGGCATCGAGTTTCAGATCTTCCTGCGCTGGAGCGTAGCTAAACCCGGAATCAGCGGTCGTGGCCGCGATATTGACCGACGCACACCGTTTGGCTTCCTTGACTGCCTTCTTACCCCAACTACCGGTGACGATGTAATCAGCCGAAGTGCCGGCGGGTAAGAAGTTCATCGGTATCATGGAAAACTGCAGCGACGCGCCGCCCTGTAGGAACAGTACGCGGTAGTTATCGGGAATGGTCAGTAAGTCGCGCAAGCCCGCTTCCGCGCTTTTGTGGATCGCGTCGAAAGCTTTCGAGCGGTGGCTCATTTCCATCACCGACATCCCCGCGCCAGGATAGCAAAACATGTCGCGCTGCGCTTCCAACAAGACCGGTTCGGGCAATACGCCGGGACCGGCGCTGAAATTATAGATTCGCTGCGATGATGCCTTACCGGCGGATTCGCTCATGGGGATGCTCCTCAGGAATTGAAAATATGCGTTGGGATGATTGTAAAACGGGAAGGCTGAGAAAGAAACCGGTAGCGCTAACTTTGGCCATCGGAAACCATATTCAGTTTAAGAATTTGCACCACGGAGCGGATAGGAATTTGGTCATTGATTCATTGGGTCATTATTTTGAACCTCGAATGGCTTCAGTTAGCGTCAAAGCCGACCGACCAAAACTGCGTTTCCTTTGCGACAATGAATCAATAACCCGTTTTCTAAATCCTTAATTCCTTCTCTGTGAAACGAACCTATAAATTTCTACTGTCCCGGCGACATTTTTATATTCGTGGTTGGAAATTCCTTTTCGGCCCCCCTCTCCCTTTTGGGAGACGGGGAGCCGGAACCTGTTTGACTATTTCGAACCAGGTTTTGGTTTTAGCGCACGACCTGCGACGCGCGAAATCACCGACCGCGGAACCAAACGCTCGGCCTCGACCATAAGGTAGTTGGGCCAACCGGAAACGATGTGCCCCTTACCCTTCTTCAATCCCTTTAAAGCGACGTCAACTACCTGCTCCGGCGTTTGCGCGATGCGCATGGGCGGACGCTCCATTTCCGAAGCGGCAAAGAAGTTAGTGTCGGTCACGCCGGGACAAAGCGCCATCACCTTGATGCCATGCGCGCGATTCTCTTCCCACAGAGCATCCGAAAACGAAAGCACGAACGCCTTGGTCGCCGCATAAGTGGTCATGTACGGCACGGGTTGAAAACCGGCGGTCGAGGCTACGTTAATGATCGAACCGGTCCCGCGTTCGCGCATCGGTTTCAGATAATAATGGGTCAGGGCCACCAGCGCTTTGATGTTGAGATCGATCATCTGCAATTCGAGGCCCAAATTCAGATCCGCGAATTCACCTAACGAACCAAAACCGGCATTGTTGATCAGAAAATCGATCTCCATACCCCGGCGTTCGGTTTCAGCAAAGAGTTCCCGCGCGGCTTCGGGTTTTGTAAGGTCCAGCGCGAAATATTCGCAATGAATGCTATCGGCGCGCCCGAGTTCGTTACAGATGGTCGCCAACTTATCTTCGGACCGGGCAACTAGTAATAGATTGTGTCCCAAAGATGCGAGTTTGCGGGCAAAGACCTCGCCAATGCCGCTGGATGCGCCGGTGATCAGGGTTGTTTTCATTGTTTATTTGAAGCCGATTTCTGCAAACGCCCGACTCACTATTACGTAAAATGTTTTAATCCGTCGAATTTTCCAACTCGCTCAATTCGGCAGCCAATGGAAATACCTGGTACTGACCTAACGAATTTAGAAAGACCACCCGGGGCACGCCCGCCAATTCTGCGGCCAATCCGGACGACATTCGACCAAGTTCATAAAGCTTAACTGCAGCGAGCATTTGAATTTCCCGTCCGAATTCCGCGACATCGGTCTTCTGTCCGCGAAGAATCGAATCCGGAACTTTGATTACTATATTGATTGACGACACAAAATCCCCATCCCAATGAAGGCGTTTGCTTTCGGCGGCTTCGCCGCTCTACGTGCGGCGATGGCTCCGCCTCGCCTGACAGCGGCCCATCCCAGATTACATTGGGGCTACGCCACCGGCGGCGTAGCCGCAATTCACTTTAATTGCCTGCCTGAAAGGTAGAACCTTTCCGCACATAGAGCGGCGGAGCCGCTTCAAATCACGTAGCGACGACAATACCGTCTCGCGGCTACCTCTTTATTAAGCTTAGCTCTAAAATATCAACGTTTTCCGCTTTCACTTTTTCCAGCGTCTCAGCGGCCGGTGCCGCTTCAAGATTTATTCGGGCAACGGCGGCTTCAGAGCCCTCAAAAATAACGTTCTCCATCTCTTGCACGTTTATTTCGGCGATTCGGATCGCGTCCAGTACCGAAGCCAATACCCCGGGACGATCGCGGTGGCGCACGACCAACGTGTGCGTGGCGGGTGTTCGTTTGGCCAGGTTCACGACATTCGGCACTTGACCGGTTTCGGCGAACGATTGAATGATGCGAACGGTTTCGCCGGCGATCGCGTCCTGTGCCTGATCGGTCGAAGCGCCGATGTGATGGGTGCCGTAAAGATTCGCTTCGTTACGGATCTCGTCGGTAAATTCGGCGACGCCCGAAGTCGGCTCGTCCGCGTAAACGTCCAGTCCGGCGCGAATCCCTTTCGACTTCATCGCCGCGACCAAAGCCGGTTGATCCACCACTTCCCCACGTGACGTGTTGATGAAGATCGCGCCTTCCTTCATCGCCGCGAAGACTCCGGCATCGACCACGTTGCGGGTTTCCGGTTTCATGGCCAGATGTACGCTAACAATGTCGGCCTCGGCAGCGACTTCCAAAATAGATGCGCGATAACCCACGCCCAAAGCAGCGGCACGTGCGGGAGTTAGGCTTCGGCTCCAGGCAATTACGGGCATGCCAAAACCACGCGCGCGCGGGATCATCTCTTGACCGATCTTGCCCACCCCGATCAAACCCAGCGTACGGCCGTAAACCCCGCGCGCCTTCGAGAATTCCTTCTTATTCCACTGGCCCGCGCGCAATTGAATGACGTTATCGGCAATGCGCCGGTCTTGCGCCAAGATCAAGGCGAAGGCCAATTCGGCCACGGCCACGGAATTCTTGCCCGGACAGTTCGAAACATAGATCCCGCGCTTAGATGCGCCCGCCACATCGATGGTGTTGTATCCAGCGCCGGCGCGGACCACCAGTTTCAACGGTCCGGCGGCCAGCATCGAATCGATCACCTTGGTCGAACGTACCACCAGCACATCGGGCTGTTCGGTGGCGATCGTGGCGACTAGCCCTTCGTCCTTAACGTCCGGGAAATATACTACTTCGCAACCGATCGCTTTCAATCCATCCAGACCCGAAGCTTCGAACTTATCTGCTACTAAGACTTTCACGTTTTGCCTCTCGTTTATGTCAACTGGCGCGTCTTTAAGAATTCGTCGCGGGTGATCGCGTATTTTACGCATTCGGCCTGGTAATGCATTTCGCTGCCGACGAAACTCATGCCGAGCTTTTCCATCACTTTCCACGAGCCCGTGTTAGGCGGCAACGACACCGCGACGATACGCGGTAGATCAAAATCCAAGAACCCGTACCGCAGCCACCCCTCGGCAACTTCAGTCGCGAACCCCTGCC
The DNA here is from genome assembly GCA_039920205.1 of Pyrinomonadaceae bacterium. Taxonomy (GTDB): domain Bacteria; phylum Acidobacteriota; class Blastocatellia; order Pyrinomonadales; family Pyrinomonadaceae; genus JBDSEC01. The sequence continues at coordinate 7,645 of JBDSEC010000233.1, read as the reverse complement.
GCCAGAGCGGTTTGATGAAACTGTATCCGACCTCGATCTCGCCGGTGTCTTCTAAGGGTTGCAAGCCGCAGCAGCCGATCAGACGATCGTCACCCTTCAGCATTGTGCCGGACGAACCGAAACCGTATTTTTCGTAACACTCAAGATAGAAACGCATGCGCGTTTCGACCTGTTCGCGCGTATGCGGTTCACCGTTGCCGAGATATCGCGCGACGTCCGGATCGGCCCGCATCGTTGCCATCTCGTCCAGATCATCCATCGTCAGCCAGCGCGAAACAGTCCGTTCGGTCTCGACTATTAGTTCAGGCATAGCGTGTTCCGGAGCCCCCTAGATCTCATGAATAAGCAAAGCATCGCGCAGTTTCGGTTCGAACCAGGTCGATTTGGGCGGCATGATGCTACCCGCATCCGAGACTGAGATCAGATCATGGATCGTGGTCGGAAATAGCGAAAATGCCACCTCGGCCTGGCCCATTTCGACCAGGCGCTCCAATTCCCCGGTTCCGCGAATGCCGCCGACAAAGTCGATGCGCTTGTCGGTACGCACGTCTTTTATGTCGAGCACCGGATCCAAGAGATTATCTTGCAGGATACTGACATCCAAGGCCGCAACGACATCGGCCGGACGGTCGAAATCATCCGGCAGGCTTAGCCCATACCAACGTCCGCCCAGATACATGCTCCAATTTCCTGGCGCGGCCGGTGACGGATCGGCATCGCCCACGACCCGAAAGCGCTTGACCACCGCCGCCAAGAATTCGTCCGCGCTTTGTCCGTGCAGATCATGCACGACCCGGTTGTAGGGCAGGATCTGCAACTGATCGTCGGGAAAGATCACCGCCAAGAACGAGTTGTATTCTTCGTCGCCGGTGTGGTCCGCGTTCGCGTCTCGACAGGCCGCCCGCGCGCGGCTGGCACTCGCGGCGCGATGATGCCCGTCGGCGATATAGAGCGCCGGGATGTTATGGAAAGCGTTCACATAGCGCACCGCATCGCCCACCCGCCAGATCGTGTGCTGGACTCCATCGGGTGCGGTGAAATCATAGAGCGGAGGCTGCGCCGTCGCCTCCAAAACCATCTCGTCAATATCCGAATTATTGCGGTAAGTCAAAAACACTGGCCCGGTCTGCGAGCGCAGGGTCATGATGTGCCGGGTGCGGTCGTCTTCCTTATCGCGCCGCGTCTTTTCGTGTTTCTTAATGATGTCGTTATCGTAATCATCGACCGCACATGCCGCCACGATGCCGATCTGCTCGCGGCCGTCCATGATCAAACGATAGAGATAAAGACTCGGCTCGGGATCGGTTACTAGCGCGCCGTCGGCTTTCAATTTGTCGTAATTCTCGCGCGCCTTGGCATAGACCTCGTCGGCGTAAATATTGGTGCCTTCGGGTAGGTCTATCTCGGGGCGCGAGACATGCAGGAACGACACCGCATTGCCGCCGGCCAGGGCGGCGGCCTCGGTCGAATTGACCACGTCATAGGGGACGCTCGCGACCTGTGCGGCGATGTCAGCGCGCGGCCGGACGGCACGGAACGGATGAATAATTGCCACTTGGAATTCTCCTAAACAGTGCTCGAAAACTGGAAGAAATCGAATGAGTAAGACTATCCGTTAAGCGGGGCATTTGCCAAGTCGCCAAAGCATGGCAAAATCAAAGCTTAGACAATTGTTCGCGAAAGAATAAGGGGATACGTGTCGGATAAATCGAATTGGGCAAATACGCTGCGGGATCTAAAGGCCAGCGGTTACCAGACGCGGTCGGTCAAGGACGAGATGCGCGAAAATTTAGTGCGCAAACTTTCCGTTTCCGAACCGCTTTTTCCGGGCATCCTGGGTTATGAAGAAACCGTTGTACCGCAGATCGTTAACGCCGTGCTGTCGCGGCATAACTTCATCCTGCTGGGTTTGCGGGGGCAGGCCAAGAGCCGTTTGATCCGGCAATTGACCGCGTTGTTGGACGAATACATTCCGGTGATCGCGGGTTCCGAGATCAACGACGACCCCTTCAACCCGATCAGCGCCTTTGGCCGGGATCAAGTTCGTATGCTGGGCGACGATATGCCGATCGACTGGATCGACCGCGACCGACGTTTGGTCGAAAAGTTGGCCACGCCGGACGTGACCATGGCCGACATCATCGGCGATGTGGACCCGATCAAGGCGGCAAAAGGTGGGCATGATCTAAGCAATGAGTTGACCATCTACTACGGTCTGTTGCCGCGGGCAAACCGAGGGATCTTTGCCGTCAATGAATTGCCCGATCTGGCGGGCAAGATCCAGGTGGGTCTGTTCAACATCATGCAAGAGGGCGATGTGCAGATCAAAGGTTATCCGGTGCGGATGCCGCTGGATGTGGTCTTGGTCTTTAGCGCGAATCCGGAAGATTACACCGCGCGCGGCAAGATCATTACACCGTTGAAAGATCGCATCGGCGCCGAGATCGCCACGCACTACCCGGCGGAAGTTCAACTAGGCGTCGACATCACGCGGCAAGAGGCGTGGACCAACCGTGACGGCGCAGAAGACCGAATCGTCGTCCCGGAATATCTGCGTGAACTGGTGGAGCAGATCGCGTTCGAAGCCCGCGACGACCAGCGTATCGACAAGCATTCGGGTGTTTCGCAGCGATTGCCGATCACCGTCATGGAATCGGTCATCTCGAACGCCGAGCGGCGCGCATTGTTGACCGGCGAACCAAAGATCGTTCCGCGCATCTCGGACGTGTACGCCGCGTTGCCGTCGATCACCGGCAAGATCGAATTGGAATACGAAGGCGAACAGATCGGTTCGCGCCGCGTGGCGTTGGAACTGATCAAGCGCGCGGCCGGCGAGATCTTCGAAGGTTATTTTGTCGGGATCGATTTTGGCCCGGCGGTTGAATGGTTCGATCAGGGATACAATTTGCGCTTGGCGGACACGGCCGGCGCCGACGAGTGTTTGGTCCTATTGGACAGCGTACCCGAGTTGGTGTCGACCGCGCAGATCCCATTCGAATGGAGCCGCAGCGATTCAGCGCAGGCTGTCTCCGCTTGCGAGTTCGTGCTGGAAGGCCTGTTTGCGCAAAATAAGATCAGCCGCACCGAAGAGGGCGGCTACACCGCCAAGACCAAGGCGAAGAAAGACCGCCGCGGGATGATCTACGAAGATCTTTCTGATGGCGACCGGTTTAGTTGATTTCCCTAATTTTTTGTCACGTTTAGTTTTGATAGAAAATGATAGGTGTTTTTCTTACGGATAGCATATAATTGACCGATGATAAGTATCGAAGACCGAATACTTTATCGGCTACGTGGAAAAGGAAGAGGTTGGGCATTTTCCGCAAGGGACTTTCTAGATCTTGGAGGGCGAGGCGCTATCGATCTAGCTTTAAGCCGGTTAGCAAATCGCGGTCATATTCGGCGAATTCAGCGGGGGATTTATGACTTTCCCAAACAACACCCAAATCTAGGACCCTTGAGTCCTTCAATTGATTCCGTAGCGAGACTCATTGCACGTAAAACAAACAGCAGTCTGAAAATCACCGGAGCCGAAGCCGCCAACGCACTCGGCCTAACTACACAAGTTCCAGCACAGATCATCTATCTTACAGATGGCCCGACGAGAAAATTTCACTTCGGCAATCAAATCCTCGAGCTACGCCACACGTCCCCCCGCGCCATGGCGACGGCGGGAAAAGGAAGTGGCACTATCATCCAAGCGCTTCAATATTTCGGCAAAGACGGCGTTACTGACAAAATGATCGATAAGATCAGATCCGTTGTTTCCCACGTCGACAAGAAAGAGTTGAAAAAAGACATCAACGCTGCCCCTGATTGGTTGCGCCCGATACTCTTACACGTCGCCGATTAGACAATGGACAAGATTGCCACAGCGTCACTAGGTGAGCGAACGGCTCTATTCCGGGAAGCCGCAATCCGGAGGGGATTGAATCTCCAGATTGTCGAGAAAGATTTCTGGGTCTGCTGGACCCTCAAACAACTGTTTGGAATAGCGAGCCTAACTAATCACCTGATATTCAAGGGGGGCACTTCGCTATCTAAAGCCTACGGCATCATCGAGCGGTTTTCTGAGGACATAGATATTGCGGTCGATCGGAAATATCTCGGCATACCTGAAATCTTGGATCTGCGCGACTTCTCCGTAAGCAAACGCGATGCAATAATCGCCGATCTTGACGCCGCCTGCGCATCTGCGGTTCAAACTTATGTTCTTCCACAAATGAAGGAATCTTGCTCGCGCGTGATAGGAGAAAGTGGTCCAGATGAATGGCAACTTTCCATTGATCCGGGAGATGAATATGGCCAAACGATTCTGTTCAATTATCCTCGAGAAAGATCATTGCCAACCGAACTGGCATACGTGCTACCCGTTGTAAGACTTTAAATGGGAGCACGACCAGAAAATCAACCAACCGAATCTCGTTCCATTCAGCCTTATGCCGCGGAGGAATTTCCTGAGATGTTCCAAAGCCCGAGCTGGAATCTTACAGTCCTATCTGCAAAAAGAACGTTTTGGGAAAAGGCCACGATCCTTCATGACATTTTCCACCGATCGGAAGGCTATCGTACCGCTGACAGAATCTCGCGGCATTACTACGATCTTTTTCGATTGGTTAATGCCGGCGTTGCGCAAGAGGCGCTTAACGATATTGCGCTACTGGAAAGTGTAGTGAGAAACAAACAATCCTATTTCTACCGCGCTGGGGCAAAATATCAAGAAGCGCTATTGGGTCAATTGCGGCTGGTTCCAGACCAGGCACGTCTTAACGCTCTTGAACGAGACTATGAGAAAATGAGATCTATGTTTTTTGTTGATCCGCCAAAGTTTGACGAGATCATTTCAACCCTTTTAGAACTTGAGGGTGAGATCAACCGGACCGTTTAAGTATTGGATCAAAGTTGGTGAAAATGACGGGCAAGAAGTTTTGGTTTTCGGGTAAAATGACAGCAGCAACGGCGGCAACATTGATGCTATTCGTTGCGTCGATCTGCCTGGCGCAAACCGGCCCGACCTCGGCAGTGGTGCGCGATGATCCCGGTTCAATGCCATCTTCGCGGCCGGCGCTGAGCGCGTCTTCGGCCACGGCGTTGTTTGAAACCGCCGTGCGAAATTACAACAATGGGAAATTCTGGGAAGCCCGTACGATCTTGGAAGATCTGCTCGCATTGGCGCCCGACCATTATCTGGCCCACAGTCTTTATTGGGACACGATCGAACGTACGGTCGATACCGCCGGCAAACGCACGGCGGTTCGTGACAGTTTGGCCAAGCTACAAGCCGTACCCGACGAACGGCGGTCCGAAGAGTTCTTCACCGCATACATTCGCGCCTACAATATTTTAGGCGACACCAAGCAGGCGGCGGAACTCACCATCACCGCGGTCAGCAGATTTCCCCGCGGCGAAATGGCCAAGCGTAAGCTGTTGGAGGACGTTCGACAGGAAGCGGATAACGAGAAGGCCATCGCGGGCTATGATCGATTGCTGGTGGATTTTGCCGGCGATCCACCGTTTGCCTATCAGGTCGTTAGCGCCAAGTTCGACCGACTGGCACGCAATCGGACGTTTTATGACGTAGCGGCGATGACCGCCGCCGCCGCGCAATTTGACGAGGTCACCAAGAATTACGCGGTCAAGTTCGGCAATGGTGCCCTCTATCTTTCCAGCCTGCGATGGATCACCGAATCGCTTAGCTACACCGAGCGGACCGAGAGTCTTCGTTACGGGCAGTTGGGTATCGCGCAATACCAATCGCTGCCCGATGGCGCACGCGGCGCGGCGCGGCCGGTCTACCTGCAACTGTTTCCTCCGATGATGCGCGCCGCGTTGGCTTTGAATGATCTCGAAGCGGCCCGAAGTGCCGGCGCCTTGATGGTGCGCGAGTTTGAAGCCGGCGCCAAGGCGCCACCCGAAATGGACGAAGCCGCCGCGCGTAAGGATTACGCCACGGCGCTGGAGCGGCTGAGGCAATACAATCTCGCCCGCGATCAACTGGCGGCCGCCGTGGTCGCGGCCAAGAGTCGCGGGCCTTATCTAACGGAATTGCGCGCCTTTAATTCACGCCACCCGTTACCGTCGGCGGAGCAGACGCGTTTCGACCGGGCGTTATCAACCAAGCTTTCGACGACGGACCAGGTCCGCGACGATGGGGTCAAAGCTGCATTGCTGAAGACCCAGATCAATCGGGCAGCGCCTTCTTTTCAACTGACCGACATTTCCGGCAAACCGGTGTCGTTCGGCGATTATCGCGGCAAAGTGTTGGTGCTCGGCTTCTGGGCGACCTGGTGCGGGCCGTGCATCCGCGAAATGGAAGAAATGAAGATCGCCTTTGAAAGTCATCGCGGTAATCCGAACATCGCGTTCGCCATCATCAACCTGGACGCGGACAAGACCGATATACCGCAGAAAGCCCGCGCCAGTGGCTACAAATTCCCGATTCTGTTGAGCGACGGCAAGGTCGAAGTCGCCTACCGCACCGAGCGCATTCCGAAATTGATCATCATCGACCCGCAAGGCAATATCCGGTTTGATCAGACCGGTTACACCAGCGACGGGACCTATTTGAAAAAACTGGATTGGATGATCGAGGCGGCGCAAAAGTAATCCGATGCAGGAACGCATCCTTAACGTTCTGGACGAGATCGAGTCCTCGGAAGGGGTTAGGATCTTCTATGCCTGTGAATCCGGCAGCCGTGAGTGGGGATTCCCTTCCGCCGATAGCGACTACGATGTGCGCTTTCTTTATGTCCGGCCAGAGGACTGGTATTTCTCGATCAACGTCGAGGAAAAGCGCGATGTGATCGAACGTCTCATTGTCGATATTTTGGATGTTGGCGGTTGGGATCTTCGTAAAGCATTACAGCTGCTCCGCAAATCTAATCCGCCGCTGCTGGAATGGCTGAACTCGCCGATCGTTTATCGTCAAACCTTGGCAAGTATCGAGCAACTGCGTGAACTGGTTCCGCTTAGTTACTCGCCGATCGCTTGCTTTTATCATTACTTGAGTATGGCCCGGGGAAATTATCGCGAATATCTCAAAGGTGAGCTGGTCCGGGTAAAAAAGTATTTTTATGTGTTGCGACCGATACTGGCGGCTAAGTGGATTGAGGCGGGTCATGGGATCGCACCGGTAAAGTTTCGAACCTTGGTCGAACGCATGGTTACCGATTCGGCGGTCAGGGTCGCGATTGACGAACTGATCGAACGGAAACGGGCAGGCGAAGAATTGGATAGGGAGCCTCAGATCCCGGTGCTTACTGAATTCATCGCCAAGGAACTGGAAATCTTGGAGGCAACGAAACTAGAACCATCGAGAACCGAATCGATCACTGACAGGTTAGACACTGGGTTTCGCACAATTGTCCGCGGATCGTGGGTCGTCCAACATTAAGCCATGGTATCTAATGAAATAAACTTGACCGGTCGCAATCTATGGCGGACAAACTGAATCCCCACCCCGAGGCGTTACCCAATTGTCACCAGGCGGTGATTCCACGAAGCAAACTGGAAAGGTACGCTTTAGATCCATCACATGATGATGGTCGGCACAAAGCAATTGTATTCAAGAGCGCCTTAGGTTTCGAACAAAGTCATTGGAAAGAACTAGCGATATTGATTCAACGTGCGCTACCCTATTACCAGG